>JAHECH010000432.1 GCA_024641835.1 Deltaproteobacteria bacterium | reverse complement strand
TGAGCTTCAGCGATTCTATTTTTTCCGGAACCATTCTATTCTTCTTTCTCCATGCTTATGATCCCCACCGGGCACTCATTCGCGCAGATACCGCATCCTTTGCAGTAATCGTAGTTGACCGTATTCATGGATCCCCCCTCCTCTGCTAACACCGAACCGTCCGGACAAAGGAGATAACAATTGTCGCATTGATAGCAGAAGCCGCAGCTGAAACACCGATGAGCTTCGCCCAGGGCCGCCTCCCTCGGCAGATTCCCATATATCTCCGCAAAATCATTCTGACCCGGCCCTGGCCGCTTCGGCCTGAGAAAGCGCCTCTTGTAAGGGAAATAAGAAGGGTTTAGATCTTCAAAATGCACCACCTTGCGGGAATCGCTCATCGGCAAACTCGAGGCATAGCGCTTAAAAGAGACACTGCCTTTCTCCCCGATCTCCAATCTTTCAAGCAAGCCTTCTCTTGACTTTCCCCGGAGGTAGCAATCAATCGCTACAGCCGCCTTCTTTCCGGAGCCAATGGCATGAGCTACGCTTCTGGGTTGGTCGATGAGGTCCCCACAAGCAAAAACCCCCTGAACGCTTGTTGAACCCAGTTCGCCCACACGAACAAGCTGTTGCGAAACGCTCACTTCTTGTGGAAGAAAAGAAAGATCAGGGATCTCGCCAATGGCCAGGACGACCGTGTCTGCGTCAACATAAAAGTCAGATCCCTCAACCGGCACCGGTATGGGCCGTCCACTTTTGTCTGCACTTCCTAGGCGATTCTTCAGGCATCTGATTCTCAAGGCGGATTCCCTGTTCTCGAGGCCAACAGGAGAGGTCATAAAAGTAATGCTCACACCTTCATCCATGGCATCTTCTACTTCGCCACGAAATGCGGGCATTTCTTCTCTGCTTCGGCGGTAGACCATGGTCACGGATGCCCCCAGCCGGAGTGACGCTCTTGCAGCGTCAACGGCTGTGTTTCCCCCCCCCATAACGACGACCCTCGGTCCCAACGGAATGGGCTCTCCGCGCTTGACAGCCCTGAGGAGGTCCAGCCCATTGATCACGGACCCTTCAGAAATGGCTCCGGAGGCGAAAGGGAGAGAAGGCCGATCCCAGGCGCCATGGGCCAACAAAATCGCATCAAATGCTTTCAAGGTGCTCCAGTTCTCTTTTGTTACTCTGTGGTTTGTGACGAATTCAACGCCCAACTCCCGAATCCTTCTCACCTCTGTTTCTACGATGTCCGGAGGAAGCCTGTAACTCGGGATCCCTGTTCTCAGGAGGCCGCCGATCAGGTCAGAAGCTTCAAACACGGTGACGTGATGCCCCAGCCTTCTCAGATGGTAGGAGCAAGTGAGTCCTCCCGGTCCTGAGCCGATCACGGCAACCTTGCTCCCGCTCTTCGTCCCGTTTTCCCGGGTTCCAGCTGCAAAATCAGCCAGGAACCGCTCCAGGGAATTGATCCCGACAGGTTCATCGAAATCCTTCCTGTTGCACGATCCCTCGCACGGATGAAAACACACTCTCCCACATACGCCGGGAAAGGGGTTTTCCTCCACATAAAGCTGATAGGCTTCTTCAAACAGCCCTGACTTCATCAGGGAGACAAACCCCCTGACATCGACCCCCGCAGGGCATGCTTCGCTACACGGAGGTGTCTTGCTTCTGAAAGCGGGCTTGAACGTTCTCCAACTCCCGGTTTTGATGACATCCTCATGAACGCCGATCGAGCTCGCCCCTATGGGTAATTCGCGATACGTATACGCCTTCCCGATGTGAGGCCCGAAGGATTCCTCAGTCATATGCTTTACGCTCCTGCCATTCTTTCATATGCCATTTGAGCCGTTCTTTTTGCCTCGGCAGCACGTTCGCCGGAAAAAAAATTGTCTATGGCGAGCAAAACGCTCTTCAGCTGCACAGTCTGCGACACATAGGAAAAAGCTCCCAGCATGGCGATGTTGGTGATAGGGATTGGCTTCTTGCCGTAAACTTCTTCGGAAATCATCGTTGCATTCAGACAGGACAGGTGGAAATCTTTAACTGCCAACTCCTTAAGAATATCCTCGGCCCTCCGCTCCACATTGAGAATCGCAAATCCTCCCGCCCTCACGCTGTTCAAGGGGTTCGCTGTTTTGATGACATTTGGATCAAGGACAATCACGTAGTCCGCCTTGATGATCTGACTTCGATCAGCGATGCGATTTTGATCGATCCTGGCGTAGGCGGTGACCGGTGCACCACGGCGCTCCGGTCCAAAACTCGGGAATGCTTGAGCGAATTTACCTTCACGGAAGGCCGCTGTGGCGAGAACCTGGGCTGCAGTGACAGCACCCTGCCCTCCTCTTCCATAAAAGACGATTTCAATCATTCAGCCTCCTGCTTCTTGATTGAGAAATGAGAGCCGTTCCTGTGCCTGCAGGCAAGAGATATTAGGGCCATGAGGGTCTTTTTCAGCGCCCGGCTAGTGTCCTGAGTCATAAATCCGTTGCCAATCTGAGCTGAGCCGGAGTACCCCGGGGGTGTTCTCTCAGGACCGCAATACTGCCTCAGGTGCGTTTTGAACGCCCCCATAATCCTAATAGTCATCACCGGGCAGGAACGAAAACGGCTCACGGTGCAGGGCGCACGGTGCAAGGAAAAACAATCAATGCGATAAGATGTTCAACCGTACACCGTGTACCTTGGACCGTGTACCGTCCGCGGGGCCGCCCACCTCCTGATGAGGTGGGGCCGTGATGGAATTCCTCAACGAACTTTTGTGACACGGCACTAGTTCAAGAGCGCTTCAACCGCTTTCAAGATCTCTTGTTTTGGAGTTCCCGGGGTGAAGACCGCACCAATGCCCATGGACTTTAGCTCTCTGGCGTCATCAGGAGGAATGACTCCTCCGAGGATCACCTTCACATGCCCCATGTCGCCTTTTTTTAATTCACTGAGCAGTCTTTCCGTATAATACAGATGCTCGCACCCCAAGAAACTGATCCCGATCGCGTCAACGTTTTCCTCGACAGCCATTTGGACGAGGCGCTGCGGACTGTTGTAAAGCCCTGCATAGATGACTTCATACCCTGCATTGACCAGCCATTTCGCCACGATTCTTAATCCGTTATCGTGACCGTCCAATCCCAATTTACCCAAAATCAGTCTTTTCCCCTGAAGCCCCATTGCTTTCTCCTCGAGCCTGCATTTAACTTGGAATCCTGAAATCCGCCGCATTTCTTAAGGCATCACAAATCTCCTGGAGCGTCGCCCTGGACTGCACAGCCGCCATGATAGGTTCGAACCAGTTTGCTTCAGGCTTGTTCTTTGCCGTATCGTACACGTGGTCCAGGGCCTTTCTAACCGGGTCTTGGTTTCGATTCTTCTTGTAATCCCGAATGTATTGGATCCTCTTGGTTTGCATATCAGCGGCGTGTCTGAAGATGTTGATTTTCACCTCCTCATCCCCTTCCCGAAACATGTTCACCCCTATGACAGGATTTTCCCCGGATTCGATCGCATCAGCGACCCCGTATCTCGCTTCGTTGATCCGCTCCTCCACCCACCCATCTTTGAAGCACTGGATGAAGCCACCTCTATTTTCGATCACTTTCATCAGCTCCCAAACCTGTTCCTCCAGTTGATCGGTCAGACTTTCCACGAGATATGAACCTCCGAGAGGGTCAGCGGAATGGGCAACCCTGGTCTCATAACCGATGATCTGCTGTGTTCTGATGGAAAGCTTATGGCTCTCTTCGGTCGGCAGGCTGTAAGCTTCGTCATAGCCTGTGGTATGTATAGACTGCGCTCCTCCAAGAACCGCAGCAAGGGTCTGGATTGCGGCCCTTACGATGTTGTTGAGGGGTTCCTGGGCTGTTAACGGGAGAGCAGACGTCTGAATTGCCGTTCGGAACCAGCAGCTTTTTTCGTCTTTGGCGCCGAATTTCTCCTTAAGCATTCTCGCCCATATTCTTCTCATCGCTCTGAGTTTGGCGATCTCCTCAAAGAAATCGATGTGAGCTGCGGAAAAGAAGGCCATTCTGCGCGCAAAAGCATCAACCTCTAAGCCTCTTTTCAAGAGGCTCTTGATATAGTCGGAGGCGAGGGATAGGGAGAATGCGGCTTCTTGAACAGCGCTCACTCCGGTTTCGCGGACATTGTAAGCGTTGATGTTGACGATGTTCCATTTGGGCACCCTGGGAACGAGGTATTCCATGACATCCAGGCCTATCTTGATGGTCAAATCAATCGGGAAAAACGTGGTATTGGATTGAAAAGTCGGCCCGACAAGCTGGGTTAGGGCGCAGTTCATGATCGTTCCGATCAGTTTTTCCCAGGGGACTCCTCGCTCCTTTGCCATCAGAAGATATTGTGACATGACGATAGAAGAATAAGGCGGTTGAACAATGAGGGTAGAACTGACCTGATCGAGCGGTATATCTTTATACAGGGCCTTCATGTCCTCATAGGTGCAGAGCGAAGTCCCTTGCAGGCCGACATCACCCTGGGCAAGAGGATAGTCTGGATCTAGCCGCAGTTTCGTCCCCACGTCCGTATCCATGTTGATTCCCGTCTGCCCAACCCGGAGCAAATATTTGAAGCGCTCGTTGCTTTCCTCAGGTGTACCATACCCGCTTTGCTGGCGCCTCGTCCAAAGGCGGCCGCGGTACATGTCTTTGTGGACGCCCCTCACAAAAGGGTATTCGCCTGCGTCAGGGAGATCTCCTGCCCAGTCAGATTTGTCATAGATACGCTT
>JAHECH010000431.1 GCA_024641835.1 Deltaproteobacteria bacterium | reverse complement strand
CTTTTCATGCCTTACCTGAGTGCTGCTGCCGAGGTAGGCTATGGGGTATTGAAGTCAGCAGCCGGGCCGTTGGGCCCTATCCTGGTGCGCGTGTTGCGGTTTCTCTTGCTTGGAGCTCGAATGCGGGAAGACGCTTCATCTTCCTCAGCCGGTGGCCATGAGGCGAAGTTCATTCCTTCCGGTGAAAGCAGCTGGTGGAGTGAGCTGGTTGAGAGGGTCTTGGGATGGGGACTTTTAGGCCTGGGGGTGTTGATGGGGCTCATTCTCTGCGCCATTGGTGCGTGGTACTTGCTGCGGTGGCTGTTCTCGAGGACATCTAAAGAAGAGAGAAAACACATTCGCTGGCAACTGGCGTTATTGTGGGCTCAGAGGCTGTGGGGCGCGCTTGTTATGGGCGTGCAAAGGGCGGTGCAAAGGTTGAAGGGTTGCCGGGATGCAGTCCAGCTCTACCGTGCCCTTCTGAAATGGGGGCGCCGTAGCGGCCTGCCCCATGTTTTGAGCGAGACCCCTGCCGAGTATGGTTCACGCCTGAGAAAGCAGTTCCCGTATCTCATTGGGGAGATAGGGGGGATAGTTGAGGCTTTCAACCTGGCGGTGTACGGGGAAGTGGCGCTCGATGATGAGCAGATGACCCTGGCCAAGCTCTCCTGGAGAAGACTGCGGAGCCCCCGATATTGGCCCGCTCGACTGAAAACCTGGTTTCTCCAGGCCAAGGAGTGACCAAGTGCCAACGAAGTTTTGTCCCCGGCATCTTCTGCATGGAAACCAATAAACCCATCCCAATGCCACTAACTTAAAGAAAATCTCGTTGGTCCACACTGTCACCCCGGCGAAAGCCGGGGTCCAGAGGAGTTGAAAGCTCTACATTTCGGCGCCTGCCCCGGATCCCGGATCTGAGTCCGGGACAGGCCCCGATCCGGGGTTCGCTGGAATGACGCTCAGGCCTTTCGCGCCGCGGTCGGGGAGCTTAAGTTAACGGCATTGAAACCATCCCCTAAAAGTAGGTGAAAAGGAAGTCAACTGCCCCAGAAATCCACTAAAGTTTGGCAACATCTTGCGCTTTTGCTTTCTTTCTGGTATGTCTCAAAACATTCCTATCAATCTGCACTCGACCTTGAGCTGATTCGACAGCCTGCTGAGGCATATGTTTCTCCTTATCACGATCACGTAGCCATCGAGGAGATGCTCATGCAGGACGCAAGTCTCGTCAGTCACACCTTTGCCACGCCCCTGCTTGTGGCAGGATACGATACTCGAACGATCCAGAAACTCTTAGGGCACAAAGACCTCGAAACGATCATGATTTACGCCCATGTTTTGAACCGGGGAGGTAAGGGAGTTAAAAGTCCGGTCGATGGACTGTAGGCCGTTTAATACAGACTGTATAATCATTGATGGAGCGGATGCGAAGCGCACGAAGCTGGTGGGCGGGAACAGGAGACCACACAGCAGTAAGGTCGCTGGTGGTGAGCCGAGAGGGTGCCGCGCTATCGGGGCGGCGTCTTCCCATCCGCCCAGTTCGGCGCAAGACCAATGACAGAAGAAGAGAAATGGGCTTATCTCGTTGAACTGGACGAGAAACTCCTCAGAGGTGGTGTGACCCTATCTGAATGGGCCACGTTCCTTATCAAGGATGCAGACTTGGCGTTCGTGAGCGGTGCTCACCTTGCAAGCATAATCACCGGCCTCGCTGGGGTCGAGACCCACCTCCGGGGTGAAGGGGGCTCCAGCAAAAAGCGCCTTGTAGACCTGATCGAGGAGTCTGATCTTGAGGATGACCTGAAGCAAGAGCTTCACATCCTGAGGGAATATAGAAACGAGTGGGTTCATGTTGCGGACCCCTGGGAAGACGATGCCCTGCTTGATTCACCAGAGCAACATGAAGCTGAGTTGGAAGAAATGGCCAAGCGATGCGCAGTAGCACTCCGACGGACCATTTACACGAATCCATGGATTTAGGGGGCGCTGCAGGGTGGTCCAGGGCGGGGTCGCCCAAGGGAAGTGGTTGTATTCAGGAAGAAACAGTCCTCAGATGAGGAAATTTTGGGCCTTAGAATGATGTTTTTGGCCCCAAAATGCTCCTCTAAGTATGGATTCTTATGCCGAGGGCAGGCAGGCGTTACATACCGGGATGTATCCGAGTAGCTTGATCCGACCTCAGCCACAAAAAGAGCAAAAGACGGAAACTCTCGGCCTAAACGGGAAGACTTTGTTATTATGTCCCCTCTGAAGTCCCGAACGGTATGAAAGGGTCAGTAGGTGGACCGGAGAGGAGACCTTACACCGGCGCACTGCGTGGTGGCCTAGCCACAATGGTGAGGCAAATGTTCGCTGTGTGGGTCACGCTGAGCACCCGGCTAGTTCGCACACGGGCCAGAATAATCTAACGGAACCGCAGTGGTTCGTGACCCGTGTGCCCGTTGGTGTGGGAGGGTGAGCCGCGAGCTTCACCCTATCCCGATTAAACAGAAAATGAATCCAATGAATAATTATTTGGGTATAGAACGAACTGAGTGGAATACTCCAATATACAGGTTCACTTCGCCAGATCGCATTTTGAGCTTCATTGATAAAGGCAAGAATACTCTTGTGTCACCTCGTAAATGGAAGGACCCTTTTGAAAATATTCTTTCTCGAATGCGATTCAGAAAGGTCGATGGTGACTTCTATGAACATCCTCTCCGTGACCGAGTATATGGGCAATGTTGGACAACAATCGAAGAAACTGATGCCGCTTGGCGAATGTATATCCCAGATGGGAACGGTGTCCGTTTAAAAACAACGATAAGAAAACTCCACCATAGTCTAGCAAATGCTCAGGAACTCTATGCGACCATGTCTTGTTATATTGGCCGGGTCGAATACAAAACAGAGGATGAATTATCTGCTTGGTTTTCTGATCCTCAATGGGTAAAAGATCATTTATTACGTGTTGGATGCCGGGGGCAGGCTGAATCTTTGCTATTTAAGCGTAAAGAGTTTGAGCCAGAACAGGAAATTCGTCTGATTTACCTTGACCCTCATAACAGAGGCGATGATGATTTCTACCACTATGAAGTGAATCCATCTGAAGTCATAGAAGAGATCACCTTTGACCCCAGAATGGAAGATGGTTTATATGATACATACTCTTCTATCATACGTAAATTAGGCTTCTCTGGTAAAGTTGATAAATCGAGGTTGTATCAGATTCCTTTTTTCGAAATATCTGTTTAACCATGCGGCTGGACAAGGACCGCTCGTAAACTCGCGGCCTGTGAGCCGCAACGTTATACTCTTAATACAGGCAAAGAATATGGAACTGTCAAAATATCCTAACGACATAGCTAAAGCCGTGTTCATTGAGATAAAGAGAAGAAAGAATGAATTCCCCTCCGAAGATATTCTAGTTGATCTATTTGAAATTATGTATTTTGCGAGCATTAGGACTGAAGAAGCGGAGCCAATACTATTTAATAGCGTTTACTTAGATCCAAACGACCCAGACCCTGATCCGCCCGAAAGAACAGTTCGAGATCGTTGGGGGTATGTAAAATTTTCAAAACAAATCGAATTTAATATTCCTAATGTCATAAAGCTCGCGAAAGCCTCCGATCCTCGTTCATCATCGTTGGCAATCTATCACAATGAAAATGATGAACTCTTTATTTGGGGCCTCATAGATCAAGGGAATCGTTATCATGATTATGTAAATTATGAATCTGAAGAGGGGCCGGAGCGGCCTGGCATTTTTCAGGCAAGCGTAGAGGGGCCAGGATTTCTTGTTGCATATATACAGTATCAAAAAATTGCTGAACTTCGAATTAATCACCTCATTAGGAGAACGGTGGATATTTTTTCAAAAGGGCCTATCAAAGATGCGCTCGAAAGCGGAATCAAACGATATTTAAATTCAGTACAAACTGCTGTAGGTGAAGACGTATATAACGATCGGGATCATTGGGCCAATTCACTCACTCAATATTGGTTTGCGACTATATGTAGAATACTTCTAAGGATTAGAAGTTACAAACACGGTGGAGCTTTACTGATTTCTGCTGGTCGAGCAGAGAGAGGTTTAAATATCAAATACCCAATTTTTTATACTCGATTGAAAGATGCTTTGGTTCAAAGAGGTGTAAAATTAATTGAGATGACAAATGCATCTGATCTAATTTACGAATATCTTGAAGGGGATGATATTCCGACTGATCTTTATTTAGACGAAAATGTTTCGCAAACTGAACTAAACGATATAAGGAGCGAGATCGATGGCTCCCTGTGGTTCATCTCCCTACTAAGTCGCGTAGATGGCCTCGTGCTATTGAGCAAGCATCTCTCGGTTCGTGGCTTTGGCGTTGAAATTAAATCATCAAATATTCCCGATGAAGTCTATATTTCCTCATCACGGATACCAATCGAATCAGATTTGAAAGAAGTTGACTATAATCATTTTGGAACACGACATAGATCAATGATGAGGTACTGTTGGAATTACCCTGGTTCAGTTGGCTTTGTGGTCTCCCAAGATGGTGATGTAAGAGCCATGACAATGTGTGATGATAGGCTAATAATTTGGGATAATATTAAACTTCAAGCGTATACTTTTATAAGACGAAGGTTGCTAAGAAGAAGGAAAGCCATTAGATAATTCTAACAGGTAAACCCCCGGCTTTGCCGGGGGACTCCCGAAGGTTTGACCGTGTGATGCGGTAGAAATACAACCTCCCATACGAATCGCCACAATTCGATATGGGAGGTTGAAAAAT
>JAHECH010000430.1 GCA_024641835.1 Deltaproteobacteria bacterium | reverse complement strand
ACTCGCAAGCCGTCGTTCTGTCAGCTTTCCAGGTTTCCTTTCCTAATCATGAATCTTTTTAAGAAGCCAAGCCATGTTTTTTCCGAGGTTCTGCATGGTTCGGATGCCTTCTGCATCTTCTTTAACTTGACCAGGATCACGTCCAATGCCCACATTCCAATAAGTTGAGCCGACAATGAACATTTGCCCATGTTGAAACAGGTGATTTAGCGTATCGAACGTGCGAACAGCTCCGGCACGCCTCACAGCTGCTACAGCGGCACCTACCTTCCGTTTGAAAAGACCTCCATTTGCCGCAGATACCATACCGCAACGTTCGATGAGTGCTTTGATGCCAGCAGTTGCATCAGTAAAATAGACCGGTGAACCTAGCAAAATGCCATCAGCCTCGATCATTTTGGCTAAATACTCATTGAGACTATCTGTACTGACTGCGCATTTTTGATCTTTGTTTTCGAAGCACTTGTAGCAAGCGATGCACCCTTGGGGAGATTTACCGGCTAGTTGAATCAGTTCGGTTTCAATGCCCTCATTTGAAAGCTCCCCGAGAACCACCTTGAGAAGTATAGCGGTGTTTCCGTCTTTTCGGCCGCTGCCGTTAAAAGCGATTACTTTCATGACTCCCTCCTCTTTTTGAACTTCGCTCAATCTTAATGCGAATTCTTGATTATGGATTAAAGTGGGCTAATCATCCGAGGAGAAGGTGTCGACAATCTTTGACATTTCAGAAGCAAAACGGGCTTTTTGCATGGCGAGAGCGATCTGCTGACCCAATTCCATAAAGAGGGAAAGATCGCTTTCACGAAATCCGTATGGTCTCTGCCGGGAGTCAACGTAAATAGCTCCAATGATGTCTGAACCGAAAACCATGGGAACGCACATTACGCATTCAATTTTCGACACTTTCAGAGTATCTACAAGTTCATCCTCTTCTGTTTGAACATTTGAGATAACAACCGGCCTCTTGTCTTTTAGTACCCTTTCTACTACCCGCTTCGAGTACGATACAGCTTTGTCATCGTCAGAGATATCTGATCTAGACACCGTTTCTTTAATCTCCCTTGTTTGAGGATTAACTAGGATGAAAGCGCCTCTATCAATTCGTTTTAAGAGCTCAAACATATAACCCAGTATTTTCTCAAGCGCTTCTCGTATCGTTGATCCACTGACCAATAGGCTAGAGACCTTGTAAAGAAACTCCGATTTTTCTCGGTTAGCGTCTATTCTGCGGTCTTTAAAGGCGCCGCCTTGTTCAATGACGTCCTTCTTGATCTCCATTGTGTCCTGAGAAAAGTTAATCTGCTCCTTGCACCCTTGGCCCAAGCAAATCACGCTCGTTCCAATAGCTATAGGTACGCCTTCTTTTGCCTCCACCTCTGAACCAGGGGCTAAATAAGCGCCGTCAAAGAAAGTGCCGTTTCGGCTTCTCAAATCTGTGAGAAAGTACTTGTGTCCTTTCTTGGTGATCCTTATATGCTTGCGAGAAACAGTCCGGTCCTCTATTCGAACGTCATTATCCAGGGACCGACCCACAAAATTAACACCTTCTCTGAGCTTGAAGGACCGCCCTCCTTCCGGCCCGCTGAGAATGTACAGCATAGCCACACTCACTTACCCACGTCAATAGATATCCAGAATTTGAACCACCATAGGCCTTGTAAAATGACCCATCCCGGAACTAAGTTATAGAAGACCTTGATTAAGAAAGGGCTCTGTGCTTCATCCTCCAGCCTCTATTTCCTGTTTCTACGATTTGACGATGATGAGTGAGCCTATCAAGCAATGAATGGAGTGCCTTCTACTTCTTAATTACCAGCCACAATCCACCTTCCTTTTCAATTCTGGTATGACTGCTCAAACCAGCCTTATTCACCATGTTTTTAACCTCATCCCCGGTTACCCTTTTTCTCCCCAAGCTATCATTCAGATTTCGCGACTCCTCCGCAATCTCATCGATTAACGCCCGGGGTGTATTTTTGCCATAACCACCGCCGATAAAGGCAAGGCCATCTTCTCTCAAAACCCGGTAAATTTCCTGAATGATCTTACCTTCTTCATCAAGGAAAAAATAGGCACCCCTGAGTATTACCAGGTCGAACAAAGAATCAGTAAAAACAAGGTGATCCAGTTCTGACAACGTTAATTCCATTTTTCGATCAAGTCCGCCTTCGATTTCCTTCCGCAAAAGATCGACCACATCGGGATCCTGGGCCGCGATGGTTATGTTTAACCGAGGATGGAGTCTGGCCAGTTCCATAGATATGCCTCCAGAGAAGGGCCCAAGTTCCAAAACTTCACCATAGCTTTTGCCATAGTATTCCATGACCTGGACTGCAAGATAAGGGTAAATCTTACTCCACAGGTCATTCACACGTTTTAGATTCCGCAGATCCACGGCTCTTTACCTTGTTGAAACCATCCACTATGGCTTCCTGTACTTCTCCACTCATTACCCTAGTGTGGCGTCCCAGAAGTTCCTTTACAAACAACACTGCGACCCCACCCCCTGTCAGGAGGCAGGGTCGCGCGGAGGATTATGCCAAGGTATTTCCGGGAAGCGACACTCGCTTTATCTATCCAAACAAAATCGTATTTCAATCTTTACACTTTATGTCGCTATGCCTTTATCCGCAATGGCATACAGCATCGCATTACCCTTTTTCCCCACCACTTGCAAGAGCCGAACTTTGCGAAGACAGTAAGCCATTTTCTGAGCAAGCCAATGCGGTTGCTCGATGCCTTCGGCCAAGTCTCGAGTTGAAAAGGGCTCGGGCAGGCCCCGAGGGACGAGCTTCAAGAAGTCGGTTGGCTCTTCAAATAGGTGCCTGCCGACCACCTCAATCAGGTTACGCTCAAAGATACTCCATCCTTTGCGCCGCCAGCTACCTTGGTCAAAATGGCGGCAGTTTGATGCCACGCGAAGGCTTTGGTAAAATTGATAAGGTTGATGAGAGGGGGATAGAGCAAGACCCCTATGTTCTGCAGTCTCCCTCCGGGGCGTGTTTCACGAGGAGTTCCCTGACAGTATCAACCAGTTCAGAGTAACCCGTCGGTTTCGTCACGTAGGCACTGGCGCCGGCTTCTTGACATTTCCTCCTGTCCTCCTCAAGGTCGGAGGTAGTCCAGACAACGACAGGAATTTTCTGTAGATCCGGGGCGCCCTTTATTTCCAAGAGAGCTTGACGGCCATCCTTCTTGTGCATGTTGAGATCTAGTAAAACGAGAGAAGGTTGAGGAGAATGCCCAGGGTCAGCATAATTGCCTCGGCGCAGAAGGTAGTCCATCAACTCTTCCCCGTCTTCTACAAAACGCAAGTCTCCCTTGCTTCGAAGCTCCTTAAAAGCTTGTGCCATCAAAAATCTATCATCGGGATCGTCCTCAGCCATGAGGACCGTGAAAGACTCTTCGCATCCTTCAAGCTGTCGATTCATTTCTTCTTCTGTCTCGCAGGTAGGGTGATGATAAAAGCGGAGCCCTTGCCAAGCGCGCTTTTTGCCGTGATCTGACCGCCGTGACGGTCTACGATTTTTTTGCAGATGGCTAACCCCATCCCAACGCCCTCATACTCGCTCCTTCCATGCAGTTTTTGGAAAGGGACAAAAATCCGATCAAGGTATTTCTCGTCAAAACCAATACCATTATCCTCTACAGAGATCCGGTAAGCATTAATCTTTTTCCCCTGTTCTACAGGGCGTGCATAGATTTTTACCAGCGGAGTTTCGCCCTTTCGGTGAAACTTCAGCGCATTGCCTATAAGGTTCTGAAAAACCTGAATCAGCTGGATTTGGTCGCCTTGCAGAGACGGAAGCTGCTCCAGCTCTACCTTGCCTCCCTTGTCTCTGATTAGAATCTCCAGGTTGGATAAAGCCACCCCAACCGTTTTGTTCAGATCCGTCAGTTTGAATGGTTCAGCGTTCGCGGTCACACGGGAATATTCCAGAAGAGAGCTCAGCAGGCTCTGCATTCTTGCAGCTGCTTTCTGCATTCGGTACAGGTAATCTCGGCTCTCCTCGCCCAGATGGGTTCCAGACCTGGTTACGATCATGTCACCGAATGTGCGTATCTTCCGGAGGGGCTCTTGAAGATCGTGGGAGGCAATGAAAGCAAAGTCCTGGAGCTCCTTGTTGCTTCGTTCCAGTTCAGCCGTGCGTTCCTGCACCCGCATCTCCAGTTCATCACGGGACCTGCGCAGTTCTTCCTCAAGCTTCCTACGCTGGGTGATGTCCACAAAAGCTGCGATGCATCCGCGGACCCGTCCTTCTGCATCCCATAGCGGACTGGCACTGCCCAACATTGTAATCGTTCTACCGCTGGCCAGCAGAACATCCACCTCAGAATCCCGCACATCCACGGCTTTGGCGACGGCCTCATGCATCGGAAGTTCTTCAGGTTTGAGTTCCCGGCCGTTCTTGAAGAAGCGCCGGGTTAAGTCCTGCTCCCCCGGGGCCGGACCAGCCGAGACGCTTTCGCCCATGATAGCCTCGTAGAGTCGGTTCGCCGCCCGATTTCCGGTAATGACACGGCACTGCGGATCGTTAGCCACCATTATCGCGATGGGAGCCAGATCCATCAGTTTCTGCAATTCCTCGGCTCGCTGGCGAGCCGTCTCTTCCTTCTTCCGCAGCGCCTTCTCCGCCTGTTTGCGCTCTGTAATATCCTGAACCGTACCAAATCCACCGCGCAGCACGCCCTGAAGGTCGAACTCCAGTTCGGCGCGCTCACGCACCCACTTCACCTCACCGTCGACGAC
>JAHECH010000429.1 GCA_024641835.1 Deltaproteobacteria bacterium | reverse complement strand
ATATCCTATCAGGTGGAGGGCAGGCAGGAATCTGTCTCCGTGAAGATCCCACCCGGTATCACTACAGGCAAGAAGCTGAGACTCCCCGGCAAGGGACAGCCGAGTTCTTACGGTGGTCCCAAGGGCGATCTTTATGTTCAGATTAGGATTCTTGACCATCCCCTTTTTAAGAGGGACGGAGACGATCTTCTTCTCACCAGGGAGATCCGTTTTACCGAGGCCTTAGAGGGAACGGAGATCGATGTTCCCACCGTCGAACAGAAGACCTTGCGGCTCAAAATTCAGCCTGGAACCCAAACCAATGCCCGGTTTCGGCTCAAGAGTTATGGCATGCCGCACATGGACGGCAGCGGCCGAGGGGATTTCTATGTTCAGGTTGTCATCGCAGTACCTAAGAAATTGAACAAGAAGCAGAAGGCTCTCATCAAGGAGATGGCAGAATCGGGATTTTAGCGTCACCTCCCTGAAGCTCCTCCAAAGATTGTCGTAGACGGATTTTTGGGTGACGACTTCCGATGAAAGCTCTACTCATATTCTCAGGCGGACTGGACAGCATGCTTGCTGGTCAAGTCATCAGGACCCAGGCCATCGACGTTTTGGGACTTTTTTTTGAGACCCCTTTCTTCTCCTCAGCCAAAGCAAAAGAATCGGCCGCCTCCATACATCTTTCCTTAAAGATCATCGACTTGACCGCATCCCACCTGGAAATCGTGAGAAAGCCCAAGTATGGTTATGGTGGAAACATGAACCCCTGCATCGACTGCCACAGCCTCATGCTTCGAACAGCAGGAGAGCTTTTGGAAAAGGAAGGGGCTTCGTTCATCATTTCCGGCGAGGTTCTCGGCCAGAGACCAATGTCCCAGAATCTCAGGGCTCTATCGACTGTCGCCAAGGCGAGCGGTTTCAACGGCCTCATCCTGAGACCTCTGTCTGCCAAACACCTCCCCTTAACCATACCTGAGCAAATGGGTTGGGTGAAAAGGGAGGAACTGCTGGACTTCTCCGGCCGCTCGCGAAAGCCCCAGATGGAGCTGGCGCGAAAGCTCGATATTCAGGGATACCCGTCGCCCGCTGGAGGGTGTTTACTGACAGACCCCATCTTCTCTCGAAGGCTGAAGGACCTTCTCGGGTCTGGGACAGAATGTGAGGTTCAAGAGCTTCAGCTTCTCAAACTCGGCCGCCATTTCCGCCTGAGACCTCGGGCGAAACTGGTCGTGGGGAGAAACAAGGAAGAAAACGAAACCATCGTCTCTTTGTCCCGAGATGCGGGACTTATTCTAAGGGTGGAATCCATTCCAGGGCCGACAGCTCTCCTTTGCGGCGAGCTTACTCAGGAATCGATGGATTTGGCTCTCTCCATCACAGCGTCATACAGTGATGCAAAGGAAGATGAGTCGGTGGACATAAGAATGCTTGGAAAAGGTATGGATCGGATGGGCAAGGGAGCCTGCTGTGTTAAAAGCAGGTTTGCTGAATTGATGATCTGATGTACTGAGGGGAGGGCGTCACCTCCTCAGCAACCGTTGAAGAAAAGGCTTTTTGTGGATCTCTTCAACCTTTGCCCTGTCTTCGTTTATCTTCTCTTCCAGGTTCGCGATCTCCACTTCTGATTTACTCCGCTTTTCATCCAGGCCGTGAGCACGCACATCCAAATCCATGATCGCGATCTTGTCTTGCCGGTCTTCTCCCTTCCGCCTCAACTCTTCGATCTGCCTGTTGATCTCCGATTTCTCCTTTTCTAGAGATGCAATGATTTGTCTTTGAGATCGAATCAGGCCCTCGTTCTTGCTCACCTCGCCCAGGAGGGCTGGTTCCCGTTCCATGGTCACCAAGAGGTATACGAAGGGTCCAGTAGCAAGGATCAACAGAAAGGCCACTACCTTGAAGATCAGACGGACGACGGAGGAGGCGGCTATGCTGGCGGGCGCCTTGGCTCTGCTGAGAACGGCTATGACCGCGTCTTTTTTTGTGTATTCCGGCGTGATTCCCTCCACCTTGGCGGTGATCCTTTTGATCGCTTGATTCAGATCCTGTACTGTTTGCTCAAGCTCCCGGCCCAGCTCGCCTGCTGCGCACTTGTCATTCATGGCTGAGTCCGGATTCTGCAGTTCACCCGCTCGGGCGTGAAGCTCTTTCAGGAGAGTCCCTGTATCCACGTCGTCAGCGAATTTGCCCGGGAACCTCTTCTTGACGGCGACAATATCTTCGGAAAGTCTCTTGGCCAGGGAAACAATTTCAGTCCCGATTTTCCGAAGGAAGACATTTTCGCAGAGATAGGCGTTGCCCAGACTCAATATGTAGGCCCTATCTCTGATTTCTTGCAGAGCGCTTAAGTGATTGTCGGAAGATTCTTGAGCCATACGCCAAGCTTTGGCACTATGCTTTTGCAAAGCGACGGTGGTCGTCAGAGATCACCTTAATAAAATAGCATATCACATAGGTTTTCTTTGCGCCAGCATCTTCTTTACCGGAGGTTTCTTGATCATTACTCCCTCTATTCCGCACCTTTAGGCCGGGGCCGGCGGGACCTTGGTAGAGAGCGTCCCCTGACCTTGTCAGGGGGCGTCCCCATCTCCGGCAAGAGAACTTACAGCTTTACATCACATCTCAAGCAGCGAGCGCACTCTTTCCTCGCCGTCTCCTCGTCGAAACCCAGTTCCACCTCCTTGAAGTTCTTGACCCGCTTATCGGGGTCGAGCTTTGAGACCTCAGCTCTTGCCTGTTTCACCACCTCCTCCGGGACCTTCATGGTCACGTCGATCCTCTCCAAGCGTTCCGTATAAGGCTTATCCCCTCTGATTTTTGAGAGGTACTTGTCGATCTCCATGGCAGCCCTCTTTCCATGAGATAGGGCATCGACAACCCTCGCAGGGCCCGTTGTCGCATCGCCCCCTGCGAAAACACCAGGCATGCTGGTGACGAGGGTATGGCGGTCGACGGTGATGGTGTCCTTGTCGATACTGATGGTACTGCTGAAGGTGAGGTCAGGCGCTTGCCCAATGGCTGAAAAAATGGTGTCAAATTCCAGGTTGACGGCAGCACCCGGTATGGGGACCGGCCGCCTCCGACCGCTCCGGTCGAAGTCTTTGAGCTCGCACTGATCCAGGGTGAGGGCAATCCGGCCGTTGTTTTTCACGATGGACCTGGGCGCCATGAGCACTCTCAGCTCAATCCCTTCCGCCAGGGCGTCCTCTATTTCTTCTTCGTAAGCGGGCATGTCTTTTCTCTCGCGCCTGTAGAGAATGCTCACCTCTGCTCCCATTCTCCGGCAGGTTCTCGCCACGTCGATGGCGACGTTTCCGCCGCCGATAACGGCCACTTTCTTTCCCACCTCAGGTGGCTTGCCGAGCTCCACTTCTCTGAGAAACCGAGCCCCCCCTTTCACGCCGGAAAGATCTTCTCCGGCAATGCCGAGGGACAAGTTGTTGTGTGCACCCACAGCAAGGAACACGGCATCATACTCCTCCTGCAACTGGCCGAGAGTCACATCCCGGCCCACCCTGACATCGGTCTTCACCTCCACGCCTGCCTGAAGGATGAAGTCGATTTCCTCATCCAGGATATCTCGCGGCAGCCGGTATGAAGGGATGCCGTACCGCAGCATTCCTCCCAGCATGGGCAGCTCCTCCAAGACCGTGGGCTGATACCCCATCAAGGCGAGATGATAGGCTGCTGCAAGCCCGCCCGGGCCGCCTCCCACAATAGCCACCTTCTGGTTCTTGGGGGGCTCTTTTTTCAGGGTCACTTTGAACCCTCTCTTTCTTGCCATGTCTGCGGCAAAACGCTTGATCTTGGGGATGGCAAGGGATTGATCCGTTTGCTGCCTGACGCAGACTTCCATGCAAGGATGGGTACAGACGCGACCGCAGATCCCTGGCATAGGGTTGGTTTGGTAGATCAAGGAGATGGCTTCCTCGTAACGACCCTCACCGACCAGCGAAAGATATCCGGGCACATCCTGCCCGATGGGGCAGGCATTGATGCATTTGGCCTTGAACAGGGCGGCGCAAACGCCTGCTTCACAGTGCTTCTCAATGATATGATCTTCAAACTCATGGCGGAAGTATTGAAGGGTGGAAAGCACCGGATTGGGGGCGGTCTGGCCGAGGCCGCAAAGGGATGCGTCTCGGATAAAGCGGCACAGAGATTCCAGTTCTTCCAGGTCCTTGAGTTCGCCCCTTCCCTCCGTGATCTTCTCCAGAATTTTGAGCAAGTGTCTTGTTCCTTCGCGGCAGGGAGTGCACTTGCCGCACGATTCTTCCTGGCAGAATTCGATGAAGAATCTGGCCATATCCACCATGCACGTGGTTTCATCCATCACAATCATGCCGCCGGACCCCATGATGGCTCCTGCCTTGACAATCGCCTCATAATCTGTTGGCGTTTCCAGCAGGTGCCCTGGGATACACCCGCCCGAAGGGCCTCCCAACTGAACCGCTTTGAATTTCTTGTTATTCGGGATGCCAGCACCGATCTCATAGACAATGGTTTTCAGGCTGGTGCCCATGGGCACTTCTACCAGACCGATGTTGTTTACCTTTCCTGTGAGAGCGAAAACCTTGGTTCCTTTGCTTCCCTCTGTTCCCATGCTGGCATACCATGCCCCGCCGTTGACGATGATCTGGGGTATGTTGGCAAAGGTCTCCACATTGTTCAGGATGCTCGGCTTCTTCCAGAGCCCCTGTTGAGCAGGGAAAGGGGGTCTGGGTCTCGGCATTCCCCGTTTGCCCTCGATGGAATGCATCAGCGCTGTT
>JAHECH010000014.1 GCA_024641835.1 Deltaproteobacteria bacterium | reverse complement strand
CCGGTTACCGGGTGCCTTTTGGAAAAACAGAGCTGCAATTCACTCTGCCCCCGCCTATGCAAGGCACTTTGATCGCTTCCCGGGAGGTTGAGCCGCTGGCTGACCTGGAAAACGCTGTTCACCAAGCCTTGGCCCGGCCGATTGATTCGCCCCCCTTGAAGGAATTAACCGGACCTGGACAGAGGGTCTGGATTCTTTTCACCGATATCACCCGGCTAAGCCCTGACCACGTGCTCGTTCCTGCCCTGTTGGCTGAACTGGAGCATGCAGGCACAAGGCCTGAAGACATCACTTTGCTCTGTGCCACTGGTATGCACAGGCCGAGCACCGCGGAAGAAAAAGTCATCAAGCTTGGAAGAAGTGTTGCAGAGAAATATCGGATTTTGGACCATGATCCCACAAACCCCAAAGCTCTTGCGGACATCGGCCAGACGGAGAACGGCATTCCCCTTTCCATAAATCGAAAAGCTTACGAAGCTGATCTCATCATTGCCACCGGCATCGTCGAGCCTCATCAGTATGCGGGTTATTCGGGCGGCGGAAAGGTCCTGGCAATCGGTGCAGGGAGTGAAAACCTCATTCGTTTCACCCATGGTCCTCGCATGATTGATCACCCCGGAACCCGCCTCGGAGTGATTGATCGTAATCCCTTCCAGGAAGCAGTCGCTGAAGTCTCCCGCCGGGCGCGCCTGCGCTTCATCATCAATTCGGTCCAGGATGACGCAAGGCGGCCGATTGCCGTTTACGCGGGTGAGCCTCAGGCGACCTTCCGAAAACTCGTAGAAGAGGCGAGGAAGGTGTATGAGGTTCCCATACCCCGTCGTTTTGACGTGGCCGTGGCTGGTGTGGGATTTCCCAAGGACGTGAACCTGTATCAGGCCACCAGAGCTGTGAGCTATCTCTTCTTTGCGCCCACCTGCGTTGTCAAAGAGGGCGGCATATTCATCCTCCCTGCTCCCACCCCTGAGGGAGCTGGTAGCGGCCTTGGGGAGCGGGCTTTCCTGGAAAAAATGAGAGGCGCTACGAACATGTCCTCTCTCCTGGCAGAATTACGCCGGACAGGCTATCCCCCTGGAGCCCAGCGTGCTTTCATCATGGCCAAGGTACTGGAAAAAACCCGCGTCATCGTCGTGGGGTCTGAGACTCCTGAGATGGTGCGGCAAATGAAGATGATCCCTGCCTCGGACATGGACGCTGCCTTTCAACTGGCAGCCCAGTACCTCGCCCGCAAGGATTTGGATGTGCTCGTTGTGCCTCACGCCATGCTCACCCTGCCTGTACTCAGCTCGCCTCCTTGTCTTGCTGCCAAAAAGGATCCCTGAGCCCTTTCTTGTAGATTTTGCCGGATCCTGTCCTGGGAAGTGCGTCTGAAAACGCCACGCTCTTGGGTGCCTTGTAGTGAGCAAGGTTTTCCTTGCAATAGGCGATGATTTCCTGTTCAGTGGCAGCCTTGCCAGGCTTCAGGACTACGCAGGCTCTGACCGCTTCACCCCACTTGGGATCAGGAACGCCGATCACCGCTGCTTCCAGCACTGCCGGGTGGGTATACAGTACGTTCTCAACTTCCGTGGAATAAACGTTCTCTCCGCCGGTGATGATCATGTCCTTTTTGCGATCCACAATCGTCACATACTCTTCCTCATGGACCACGGCAAGATCGCCGGTGTAGAGCCACCCATCCCGGATCGCCTTATTCGTCTCGTCCGGCAGGTTCCAGTATCCTGGTGTGACAATATCGCCCTTCACGATGATTTCACCCACCTGCTTATTATCCCTTGCCACCTCCCTACCCTGCTCATCCACCACCTTCAAACCCACGTTGATGAATTCCCGGCCCGTGCTCGCCTTGAAGGAGAGTCGCTCTTCCCAGGGAAGGTCTTTGAGATGCTGTTTCAGGATCGACATCGTGAGATAAGGGCTCGTTTCGGTCATCCCATACGTCTGGATGTAATCGCACTTGAAAGTCTCGATGATGTTGCGGACCACTTCCGGCGCAATAGGCGCTCCCCCGCTCAGGATTGCCCTGAGGCTGGAGTAGTCAAAATCGCCTGCTTGAGGATGATTCACCATCATGTTGAGCATGGTTGGAATCAGGTTGGTCAGCGTAATTTTCTCCTCCTGGATGGTCCTCAAAACGCTCAAGGGCTCGAAGCTCGGGATGATCACATGTTTTCCGCCCGCCCATGTGATCGCAAAGGTTGCCCATGCGTCTGCCAGATGAAAAAGGGGGGCCACATGAAACCAGTGATCACCGTCTGTGAGATGCAGGTCCGCTATGGTTCCAAGGGCATGGCTTTTCACATTCTTGTGGGTAAGCATCACACCCTTGGGGCGTCCCGTGGTGCCGCTCGTGTAGTAGAGATGAGCCACATCATCATCCTTGATATTCAGCTCAGGAGGTGCTGTGGGTTCATGACGGCCGAGGAGGGTCTCATAGTCTGTTTCTCCAGCGCTTTCTTCATGACCCTTCTGGGACCAGACGACTTTATCAATTCCTGGGACCAGAGCGGAAAGAGTCCCGACCTTATCCTTGAACGCGTGCTGTGCGATCAGGATCCGCGATCCGCTGTCGTTCAGGATCATGGCCAGTTCTTTTGGGGAGAGTCTGAAATTGAGGGGGACCAGAATCAGCCCGAGATGGGCAGCAGCAAAGTAGGTTTCAAGAAAAACATGGCAGTTTTCGTGGAGAATGGCGAGCCTCTCATTCCTCTGAAG
Organism: Deltaproteobacteria bacterium; assembly: GCA_024641835.1. Taxonomy (GTDB): domain Bacteria; phylum Desulfobacterota; class DSM-4660; order Desulfatiglandales; family HGW-15; genus JAHECH01. The sequence goes on along the minus strand of JAHECH010000014.1, from coordinate 15,546 downwards.
CCCGAGGCTGACCAGCCCGTTACAAAGCCTCCACACCCGGCCCGCAAATTCCCTGTAATTCAGGCGGACATCACCGCAGACCACAGCCTCCCTGCGGGGGTAGAGCTTAGCTGCTTTGGGAAGAAGTTCATTCAGGGGCATTTTTCTAACTCCGTCATCTGCTCCATTGAAAAAAATAGGTCCCCTTCAACGGCCTGGATCACGGGGAAGTGGTGTTCTATCTTTGTGCTTTTCGATCCACTTTTTCAGCAGGAATGCGACCACGGCCAGGAAACCGATCAGATCCGTTGCGGATGATGGATAAAAGAGCAGGGTCGCACACGCGCCGACGAGGACTCTTTCAATGGATGAAAGATGCCTGTTGAAATATCCGACCACGGCAACATTGAGAAAAAATACCGCAAGAAATGAGAGCGAATATCTCACTATGATTTGAATGAGCGCCTGACCCAGAGGTACCGTCTGGAGCACCGGGATGATCAGGAGCCCGGTGCCGCTGAAAGACAAAATGAAAGTTATCCCGATCAAATATTTTGGGATAGCCACCCGGGCCGCATAAACGCCGGTTTTTATAGGATCCGTGCCCATGACTGAGGCTGCGGCATAAGCCGAAAGGGCCACGGGCGGGGTGACCTCAGCCAGCACGGCATAGTAAAAGAGGAACATATGGGTTGCCAGAAGTGCCGCATCCTCGGGAATACCGTTGATCATCGCGAGCTTCTGTATTGTCGGGGCGGTAAGAGCGGAAGTCAAAACATAGGTGGCGATAGGAGGCACTCCCATCCCGAGAAGCAGGCTAAAAAACCCGGTAAATAGGGTGGCAAACATGAGGCTGCTCCCGCTGATTTTCATCAGAACAAGGGAGAATTTTGAGGCAAGCCCGCTCATGACCATCATGGACATGATCATGTTCGCCGCAATCACTGCGCTCGCTATGGGAAGGAGCGAAATAATGCCCTCGGCTAGGGCTTCGAATAGATTTTCTACGGGGGGCCTGACGGTTCTATCCAGATAGGCGAAAACAACAAAGAGCACGGTAGCCGAAGTGACGGTGATGTTGATGGAAAAACCCCGGTAGATCAGTACGATGATTAAAACGATCGGCACAAAGACATAAGAGTAGCGCATGAAGTACGAAAAATCATGGCCGGATGTGATTTCCATCGGGGGCAGATTTTGCTTTCTGACGTAGAGCTCATTGTAAGCGACAATTCCGGACAGGTAGAGGAGCATCGGTCCGATGGCCATGACAATAATCCAGGAATAAGGAATGGAGAGCAACTCCACCATGAGAAAAGAGATCGATCCCATAACAGGCGGGGTGATGTAGGCGATCGATCCGACCGTTGCCATGATGCCGGCGGCAACCAGTCTATTGTACCCGACTTTCTCATAGAGAGGTTTGGTCAGGGTGGCGACAAACTGTGTATCGGCAGCGCCCGAACCTGAGAACATGCCCATGAGCACGGCCATGATCGAGGTCGTTCTCCCGGGCGAAGCTGGACTGCGACCCACGAACAGCATCGCCATGTTGGCAATGATCTTTCCGAAGCCGAGCCTGGAAATGATCGCCCCGAGTGTCGTGAAATATATCAGGTATTTTAGGGACACTCCCGTGATCGTCCCGAAAATGCCGGCCTCGGTCTCGCAATACATCTTACCTAGAAGCAGGTCAAGGTCGAAGCCTGGATTGGAGATAAAACCCGGCAACACGTACCCGTACAAGTTGTACAGAAAGAATACGATGACAAAGATTGGCATGATGGGGCCGCTCAACCGGAAGATGACGCCGAGGACGAGCAGGATTTCGCTGAATGCCATGACCAGGTCCCACGGTTCCGGCATGATGGCTCTATAAATCAATTTCTCATAAGTAACCACGAGGTAGATAAAAGGGAGGAAACTCAAAACCGCGCAGGCGATATTCGAGGGCTTTTGGATTTGAGGGACCAGGGTGGGGAGCATCGTGCATCCCCAGATGATGACGGCAAGGACCTTCAGCTGAAACGGAAGATCCAGTTTCACGAATTCAAACAAGAGCAAACCCGTCAGCACAGCCAAAGGTATGCTTCCCCCGAGTCTCCTTCTTTTGGGGAAAGCAAAGTTCATCAGGTACCCCAGCAAGGACACGAGAAAAACATGGGCTGCCCTTTGAACTTGAGTCAAATCCAGAATCGCTTGCCGAAAATGCCAAAACGGCAAGTAAGGATGGATCACCAGGTAGATGTGATAGAGGGTCCCGATAACAGCCAGGATGAACAAGATCTTGCGGATCACTTTCTCCATAGGAGCTTCACCTCCAGGCAACCATCCTTCAGGTAAAAATCATAAAAACCCAAAGAGAGGGAAATCCCCTTCATGGAGCAGAATTGCAGGGCATCGGTGGATTCCTTTGAAACGGCTTCGTTCAAGGAGAAGAGCCCGTTCGTATAGTAGGCTTCCGTCGTTTCATCCGTGGCGAACGAAAAATCCTGGAAGCGACCGCCTATCCGGAAATGAATGGCCACTGGTCTTTCAGTGACGGAATTCACGAATCGGATCGTGCCGGACTGCCCGCGAAAAAGCACGAGCAGCCCGGCATGGTTGTCTGTCTTAATCAGAGCAGGTTTGAGTATCGAAAGGAGGCAAACCAGTAAAAGGCCACCTATGGCAAGAGCGGGTTTGCTCATTCATCACACTATTTCACCAGACCCTTCTCCTTGAAAAACTTGACGGCACCAGGATGGAAGGGAATAGCTGCTTTGCCGATGAATTTGGCTGTGCTCTCCAAGGTCGTGTCTTTGGCCGGCTTCACTGCTGCACGAAGGGTTTCCAGATTCTCAAAGACTGCCTTGGTCGTCTTGTAGGCCAGTTCTTCGGGAGTGGATGTCGGGCAGACGAACATATTCCAGAAGGCCAAAGTAGGTGTGTCAGAAGCTGTCTGATAAACATTCTTTCTAATTACCAGCGAGTCGGTTAGTCCTGAGAACTCTTTTTCGAATTTGGCCACGCCCGGGTCTGTTTCTGGAAGGGGCACGATGAAAAGCTTCATTCCTTTGCGATTTAAAGTGCTCACAAGTTCAACGATTGAGCCGGTAGGCAGCCCCCCGGACCAGAAATACGCATCAATGGTCCCGTTGGCGAGAGCTTCACCGGATTCTGAGGCCCCGAGTTTTTCCCATTTCCTGAACTTTTCGGGATCAACATTCGCGGCTTCCAGCAAGTTGAGCGCGGTAAATTCAGTGCCAGAGCCAGGAGCTCCGGTGGAAACTCGTTTACCCTGAAGATCCGCCAACTTCATGATTCCCGACTGATCTGTCGTGACGATATGCAGGTAGTTCGGGTACATCATCCAAAGAATACTCGCCTTTACAGGTTTTTCCTTGAATTTCTCATGTTTTCCCGTCACGGTATAGTACGCGGTGTCGGGCAGCACTGTTGCAAAAAAGTAGATATTCTTGGCTGGATCCGTTTTATCCCGAATTAAGAGCATGTTGTCTACGGAAGCAGCGGTTTGCATCGCAGTTGCGGAAGCGACGCCGCTTTTATTTAGTATTTCTGAGACTTGTGTCCCATAATAATAATATACCCCCCCAATACCGCCGGTTGCAATCACGACTCTCGGGCCTTCAGCCCGCGAATTCGCGGCAGCGAACATGAATAACGCCGTCAACGCCAGGACCAGCATTCCGATTCTCTTCATAGGACTCTCCTTTGCAATGAAGTGTAACGGGTTGGTTGGTTGAATTGTTGAATAGACATTGATTTGACTTGGGAAGAACTTGCTTTTCCCGGCCAGGAACATAGAGGAATTGCCATTGCTTGTCAATATACAAGTACACAGCGATATCTCATTTCGCATTTTAAGATACCGGCGCTGCCCCTGTTATCCACCCTTCAAGGATCCTCCGTATGATGTCGTCGGCATCATTCTCATAAAATGCCCCTACGGTTCCCGGTCTTTTCTCTCCTTGGTCAACACATATAGAACAGAAACAGAGAGCAGGAATCCTGAACAGAGGAAGAATACCATCCGAAATGCCTCTGGACCGCGGGAAGCGTGGGGATAAACAGACTGCATGAGACTTCCCAGCCCCTGCAGGAAAACGGCTGATCCCACCATGGTGAAGAAATTGATTCCTGTCATTGCCATTCCCGCCATACTGAGAGGCACGAGCTCCGTGATCTGCGCATACATCAGTGTACCAGTGGTTCTAGAGAATCCGAAACAGAAAAAGAGCACGGCCAAGACAGCGAAGCTGGTTCCAGGGGAGAGCGACGCCATGCAGAGGGTGATGAGAGCAAAAAATAAATGACCTCCCACGATTATCCACTTGCGCGTTTTGAAAATCCTGTCTGAAAGGGGTCCCCATGAGGAGCTTCCGAGGATGAGGGCGAGGTTGGCAAAAAAAATGATATTGCCCGCGCCCTCAGGTGACAGGCCCATGACCTCCATCAGGTAAGGCCCAGCCCAGAGCACCTGAAAGGCTGAAAAGATGCCGTAACTGCAAAGCGTTCCAAACGAGATGATCCAGAAGTCCCTCTTTTTCAAAAGCTCGTGCAAACGGCTGAGGGAGTCCCTAAGGTTCTGGGGGTTTGTCGTGCCCGGGGAATGTGTTACATCATAGGGCTTGTCGCAAGCAGCGAAGTAGAAAACAAGAATAAGGATGAGATTCACTCCAGCGATGACTTGAAGCGCCACTCTCCAGCCCATGAGATTCACCGCCAGAACAAAAGGCGTCGTGGCCGCGATGTTCCCTGTAAACCCGATCGAGAATACAATCCCCGAGAGAGTTGCAAATCTGGCTGGAGGAAACAAGAGCGTCAAGAGCTTCAGGGTCCCCATAAGGTTGCAGGCCATTCCAACCCCTAAAAGCAGACGGCCTGCAACGCCCATGGCAAGGCTATGGGCTACTGAGAAGAGAAGGATCCCCATGATTCCCACGATAGAAAGGGCCGTCATCATTCGTTTGGGCCCTATTCTGTCAAGAAAGACGGTGATTGGGATCTGGACCAGGGCGAAGCTGTAAAAGAAGGCCGCAGACAGAAGGCCAAGACCCTCTGTATCCAGGTGCAGGTCATTCAAGAGCTGGGGAGCGATGACCGCATTGGTGGCGCGATAAAACTGGGAAAGGAAGAAATTTGACGAAGCGAGCAGAAAAACAACCCACGGTCCTGACATGATCGTTCACCTAACATAGACGCAAGGAGTTCAGTTGCAATTAGCTCGGGTTACACTTCCCTTGTGTTTTCTCGTTCTTGGCGTGAGAGGATTGGGTTGCAGTTTGCTCACTTGGACCAAAGTATAGCAATTAGGAGGGGGATAACGGAAACGAAATAGTGAACTTGGTTCCTTTTCCCACCTTAGTCTCCAAAGCGATGCTCGCTTTGTGCTGGTGAAGAATCGAATCAATAATGGCCAGTCCCAACCCCGTGCCCTTTCCCGCCTTCTTTGTGGTAAAGAAAGGCTCAAAAATGCGCTCCTGAATTTCTTTGGGAATTCCCGGGCCATTATCCTGAATGCTGACACAAACATTGCTGTCGCTCAAAAAAGTTCTTACCTGAATCGATGGCTTCTCCTGTTTTCTCTCCTCCAGAGCGTCAGTGGCGTTCATGATGAGATTGATCAGCACCTGCTGCAAGCTGTTCTTGTCTCCCACAATCATAGGAAGAGCTTCGGCTTTTTCGATGCTGCAGTAGATCCGCTTCATTTGTAACTGGTGCTGAAGGAGGACATAGGCTAAATCTACCACATCGTTGAGCGAAAGGGAGGTCATTTTCCCTTCAGATACGCGGGCGAAGTTCTTGAACCTTGAAATGATTCCAACCAGTCGCTCCATCTCTCCTTTCATCATTTCAAGTCGCTTCTGCAGTTGTTCCGGTGGTTTTTCCATGACGGACAACTCCATGAGTCCCGAAATGGATGTGAGAGGCTGGCCAATCTCATGCACAATGCCGGCGGCCATCTGCCCCACCGCACCCATTTTTGCCGATTGAACGAGCATCGTTCTCCCCTCTTTGAGTTTTTGACTCATACGATTGAAAGCTTTTCCCAGATTCTCAAATTCATCGCCGCTCCGGATGTTGAGCAAGGTACCAAACTCACCATTTGCGATCCTCTCGGTGCCTCTCCTGAGGATCTCCATGGGCACCAAATTCTTTCGAATCAAAATCACGCTCAAGAGACATACGATCAGAAAGGTGAGCATTACCAGCACGAAAAAGAGCTTCTTAAAATGGGCCGCCGGCTCAAGAATGCTCGATTTGGTCTGGTTCATCATGACCGTCCAGTGAGGCGTCAGGAAGTGATACTTCAAGAAGAGGGACCAGTAGCCTGAAATGAATTCTTCTCCTTCTTTTGCGAGAGAAAAACTGCCCGATCCGGGCGACCTAGTTATACGAGCAAGAACCTCTTCACTGAGCTTCGGCCGCGGTGTGGAAGCATAGAGGAGGTGCCCCTTCGCTCCGAGAACCAAGGTCTGCACATCGGAAGGGAGAGAATCTCCTTCCGTGCCCCATAGATAGGAGGGTTCAATCTCAGCCAACACCATACCCAATTCAGGACGATCAGATTCGATGAGCCGGGCCATAATAATGCTCGGACTGGTTTTTGAGTCCCCCAGAACCAATAGCAACGCCCGGCCTTTGTCCAGGTGACGATGCTCTTCCTCAGTGAGGTGCGGCAGTTCCCCAAAATTCCCAATGAGACTGGTTTTCTCTCCTTTGCCGGTCAGCAACACAAGAGCCCTGAAGGGTATGTCGGAATTCTTCTTCGATTCTTGGGGATTAAAGGCTGGACTTCCTAGCGAGCTTTCCTTCATCTGGGCGCTCATCACTCTCAATTCCATGTCAACGAAGGAAAGATTATTGTAGATCTCCAGACCCTTGATCTTGCAGTTCTGGCGGAGCTTCATCATCGCCTGCTCAGCGAGCTGATTGTTGACGGAGTTGAAAGCAAGGCCTGCCAGAACAAACAGAGGAACAATGGCGCAGAGGACAAACAGCAAGAAAATACGGCGAGCAACTTTGCTTGTTAGAAAAGCCTTGTCAACATGCATGGCCTAAGGAGTTCACTTTTTCTCGCTTCGCCAGGAGACTGGGTCGAGGTTCTCTATTTCATCTTCCGTCTTATTTCACTCCCCGTTCAAACGCAGACAGGAATCTCTAAGCGAGCGTCATTTAACCATTCAACACTCATCAGCACTTGCCCCTTGTGACGACCTTTTAATATACTCTCTTCGCAGGGACGGACCAGAAGTTGCTTAGTCTAGTGCCCCTTGTCCCAGAGTTCATCAAAGTTTTCCCCAACGCCGATGAACGAACCATCCCACGCGCGGATGATATCGTCCCGCGACTTCGCTCCACCCACGTTTTTCTCATACTTTCCATCCGGCCCATTGCTCCAGAGGTCAAAGAACGTGTTTATAGGATTCTGGTTTCGGTCTTTTCGGCCCTTTTGATCCTTCTTGCCGAGTTTCTGATCGTCAACAACACACACATACTGGTAAGGGCTACCCCACGGATCTGTGAATGTTCCCTTCCCGAGTTCATCGAGGCTATCGGGATATCTTTCATTTTCCAGATTGAAATTTTCAATCATGGACTCCAAATTCTTAATATCCGCTATTGCTTTGGCATTTTTGGCTTTTTCAATGAGCTTGGCGTAGGATGATATAGCAATGGTTGCAAGAGTCGCCATAATGGCAACAACAATCAGAAGCTCAAAAATGGTAAACCCTTTTGGCCTGCTGCGATGCCTGCCATGCGAACTCTCCCGCCAAAAAGCACTCCTTAGTGCGCTCAGTCGTTGCAGTGCTGATATGATCTGGCTCATTGAGTCCTCAACTCCCCACGCTTTTCAAAAAACCCAGGAGCCATCGGTTCCTGGCGTGAAAATTCATTTTCCGAGCTCATCCGGTTTGGTAATGGTGTGACCTTCTCCGACCTTGAGAACATCCATGTCTGTTAGCCTGAAGTATTCCAACTCCTTTTTCAGGCGCAAATCGCAGTCCTGAAGGCGTGAAATGTTCGCCTTTAGGTGCTCGCTGCCGCTCTGACTGAACTCATGGACAAGTTGATTGATAACTTGTTCTATATCTGCCTGTGCGTTCCTGATATTGGTCAACTTGGACCGCAACGCCTCAATCATTTCTTCGATCTTTGCCTGTTCATTGAGCAGGAAATCGCCTCTCCGAATCCTGACGACCTTGGAGAGATCTCCTTCCGCTACTTGCTTGAAGGTGGCCCGGAACCGGTACAAAGGCCCGGCGATCCTATGTGAGACAAGCACGGAATGGACACACAAAGCCAAAAGAATAATCAGCAACACAGGACCTAATTTGGCGTTAAGGTAAAGGATCTTGTCAGCCACCTCACCCGCTTGAACGAGGCTGAGGCTCGGGTTGTATAGATCGAGAGCTAGGGGCAAGAATAGACCGACGCCTATGACGGCAATAACGATTAAGAAATAAATTCCATTGTAAATCACGAGCCTCAACTGCAGCTTCTTATCGATAATATAGCGTCTTCTTCGATGTTTCATACCGACTTTTGTTCCCTCTCTCTCAGGAAATTAGTGCTTGCTCATCCCTGCTCGGGGTGCCAATTTCTGAATCCGGTCGCTTTACAATGCAGGGTGCACGAGCTCTGGGTCTACCTCTTTTGTTTACCGAAGTATTCCCTCAGAAACGGAAGCACCTCCGTATCAAATTTGAGCGGTTTCTCAAAATAGGGTTTACCTCTGCGGAGCAATTGCTCAAGGGTATTTTCCTCCCAGAAGAACGCCGTCAGGAAAACATGGTGATGAAACTTGAATTCTCTTTCGAGAACGTCGGCAAGATCAAACCCGTTCTCACGTCCGATCCTGATATCTATCATGGCCAAGTCAATGTCGGTTTGGTTAGACTTGAACACCTCGATGCCGGAAGAAACGGCATTTGCCGTGAGCACATTGTACCCATTCCCTTTCAAGATCTCCGATACAATCGAGACCATCGTCTCTTCATCATCAACGATCAGGATGGTCGGCTTCTTCATTCCCCATCTCTCTATTTTGCGCCATATAACCTCACCCCGCGGCATGCGGGAGCCTAAGTCTTATCCGGTCCCCCTACACCCGGCATCCCGAATTGGCCATCAAGCACTATGCCTTGGCGTCTCATTAACAATTACATGTATTTTAACTCTATTTTACTGATTTTTTCAAGTCATTTTTCCTGTGAAAGGGGCAAGCCTTTAGGTGGGTGATGGTTCTCAGAAGATTTTCCTAAGGTATTCCTCTTTATCAAGAGACGCGTATGTGGAGATGTCAGGCAGGTTGAGGGATTTTGTTGCAAACTGTAGGACCCGATCGTAATCGAAACGCAATCCCATTTTTTCGTAGTAGTGTTCCAACATTCTCTTTGGTCTGTACTCCCTGAAGCGGCAGGGAATGGAAAGTATGGGGATGGCCTCTCGCTCTACGAATTCCACGATGTCTGGACCGTTAAACTTGATGAGCGGCCTGAAAACCGTATAGCCCTCCTTCAGTTTGAGAAGAGGGTAAAAGCGCTGTGCCGTCTCGACAAATCTTTGATGACCTTCGCCGGTGTCCTCCGGATAGCCGTACAGGTTCACGAGCAGGTGCTCCATGGAGTAGCCCACAATGTCCCAAAGACTAAAACTTACAATAAGGACAAGATTAGTCCAGTCCTTGACCGAGTTAGCAAGGATCTCATTCAGCACCGTCTTTCTCGCTTTTTGGCACGGCACGCATGGATTTTGAGATGCTGCAAGGGTCTCATCCGTCATTCCTATGTTATGCCAGACAACCCTGATTCCCCTTTTCGCCCAGTAATCTCCAAGCCGATTCTTTTCCTCTTCAGTGTATCTGTGAACGGGCAAAGCACCTGCATGGGCTTCGAAGCAAAATCCAAATTCATTAGCTGCTCTGAGCATGAATTCCATGCAGAGAGATGAATCCTTTCCCCCTGAGTACATAAGAAACAACTTTTTTCCAGGAAAAGTCTTCAATATATCCTGATGATCCTCTTTCCACTCAAGATAATTGATTCCTTTCTCCATGCTCGCTCCTAGTATCTCAAGGTCTCTGAATAATCGTCATCTTGGATGGATCGCTCAAATATCCTACCTTTTCTTTGTCCACTTCCACGCCAAGACCAGGGCCGTTCAATGGCCCTGCTTCGCCACCAGGCCCGAACGTCACATCTTCAACAGTAATGTTATCCCCTAACAAGAACTTGTCGTATGATCCGTCATAATAAGCCGCATCGCGATTGATGAGGCAAAGCGCTCTTCCAGCCGCAGAAAGTACCCCCGACTCGCCCAACTGGCAGCCAATTTGAAAAGAGAGCCCATTTTTCCTCAAGAAATCAAGAATGTTGAGAGAATTCCTGAAGCCGCCACATTTGGACAACCTAATGTTAGTCATGCTGTACCAGCCCTGCTGAGCCAATGCTTCAACCTCGCTTAACGTACAGGCAGACTCATCTGCCATGAGCGCTATCCCATGGGCTCGGAGCTCTGCGGCGAATCGACCTGTGCTGCTGTCTCCAGGCATCATAGGCTGTTCAACAATGCTCACTTTGTGCTTTAGCAGCAGATCCAGATGCTCAAACGCGCGTGCCTCGTCCCAGCCACCGTTCACATCCACCCGAAGATCGGATTCCTCGCCAAAATAGCCCCTTACGATTCTCATGGACCTTTGATTCTGTTCAAAGTCCTTTCCCATCTTGACCCTCAGTTTATTGATGCCAAGGGATCGGATCAGACCGCATACTTGTGTGACCCGCTCCTCTGAAGCCATGGGGATTGCTGCACCATAGTATACCTTCCCGGTGATGAAGTCTTTCGGGAGATACTCGATGACGGGCTTGCTCTCAGCTCTTCCAAGGGCATCCAGCAGAGCCAGCTCCACACTGCAAAGCGCGGCGTGATGCTCTTTGCCTACGGAAAGCCTCTCCACAAAACCCCACACTTCTGAGATGCTCTCCAAATCCCATGGGAACTCTTTGGACATGACCAAGGCTTTGACGCTTTCTGCCGCACTCTCCTGGGATTCACCGGTCACATGGATACGTGGGGCACCCTCGCCGTATCCCCTAATTTCCTCATGATCCGGGATTATTTCCACAATGATGTTATGGGCGGAAGACGCCTTCCTGCGGGCATGGGAAAAATCTCCTGAAAACGGAAGGGTTATCTGATGGACTCTGACCTTATCGATTCTCATTGTATGTGGGTGGTCTTTGATCCAATGGGTCATGCGGGAGGAGCAAGGGGAAAGGTGACCACAAAACTCGTCCCTTCATTGACTTTGCTCTTCACTTCGATGGTTCCGTAATGATCTTGAACATGCTGGTGAACGATGAAAAGGCCTAGCCCCGTTCCGCTATGCATGCTGCTCTTGTGTTTCGTCGTAAAATACGGCTCAAATACCTTATCCATGATGGATGCAGGTATTCCAGCGCCATTATCTTTCACCTCGATCCGGACGGCGTTTTGTTTCGCGCTATTGCTTTTCTTGCTGGTGGCAATTTCGATTTTTCCGCTGTAAGGGGTAAAGTCCACAGCGTTGGAAAGGAGATTTAACACCACCTGCTTAATCTTCTCTGAATCCATCCAGACCTCACCCAAACCATCATCGAATCTACGCACAATCTCAATTTTCTTCGCCTTGCTCTGGGGCGAAACAAGAAGGATCATTTTATCGATCAGCTCATGGAGATTCCCGGACGCAAAATGGCATTCCTTCGGCTTCACAAGGTCCAGCAGTTCGGTAATGAGATTGTTCATCCTCGTCGTCTCTTCCATGGCTACCTTGTAAAAATCTCCTCTGAACTCTTCGTCGTCCCACTTCTGCGGCAGGAGCTGGATAAACGTGCCGATCGCCGTTAACGGATTCTTGATCTCATGGGCAAGCCTAGCAGCCAGGTTTCCTAAGAAAGAGAGTTTCTCTGCTCTGCCGAGGAGCGCCTTGGAATTTTGGAGCTCTGCCATCCTTTCCTGGAGGCTGCTGTAAAGTCTCGCATTTTCGATAGCGACGGCTATCTGAGGTGCAAAGATCTCCAGGGTCTCTCGGGTTTCCTTTGGAACCTCTTTGCCGCCGACAGCGTCCGTGGCAATCACCCCGATGACTTTGGACCTCGTGATGAGGGGAACCACAAAAGCAGAGGTCGGTCTTCCATGAGCCAGGAGAAGGTTTTCTTTTCTCAATGCGGAGCTCTTGACCTCCGGAATGTATTCCGATCGCCCCGTGTTGACCACCCTCGCAAGCATGTTGTTTACCCGGTTCAGGGGGACGGCGTAGTTCTTGATCATCTCTAACGTTTCTTTGTTAAATCCCGTTCCATGCCTGTATTCAAGGCAACCCTTCTCATTATTCACCAGCATGATAATGGCTCGGTTGATCTGGCAGACACTTCCCAAGAGGCTCATGATCACACTTAGGACCTCGTCGAGATCCAGAACAGATAAAATCGCCTTACCAGTCTCCTGCATGGCCGTGAGCTGCTTGATTTTTTGATTAAGCTCCAAATTAAGACGATTCACCTCTTCATATTTCTGCTCGATGATGAGTTTATCACGCTCTATTTCTTCGATGGTCTCCATGAGAACGGATTTGGAGGTGGAGAACCTTGAGAAAATCTCATGGATTCTATTCCTTTTTGACCATTTCAAGTGGTATTCGCAGTAAGGTGCTCCCTCGAAGGTGCAGCATACCTCAGTAAGTGTGATAGGTTTCCCCCCCCAAATCAGCGGCATGAAGGTATAATGACCCTGATTATACAGACAAATATCTTTGGAAGCTCTCATGTGAGGGTCCCAATGTAACCTGATAGTTGCTTCGTTTCTCCTTGTTTCTACCAGCTCAATATGTTTACTCCGATTGAATTTGTCATTGATCTTTTGTGCATGCTTTAAAGCTTTCCCATAAGACCAGAATGCTTTTACGAAAACCTTCTGTATGTATCCTAGAAATAGATTCTCGATGGCAAATTTAGCCATTTTATAAGGGGCATTCTCGTCATTGAGTATTCCTTTGGCGCGTGCGTAAAGATCTGAGACCACTCCGCATGAGATCCAGTTGTTGGGATCATTTAGGAAGGATTCAGGATCACCCAGGACATCGATCTCGGGGTCGAGATTACCAAGGAGGCCCGAGCAATCCGCTTGATTATGCGCTTTCACATAATCAAAAATGGCTTTCGTATTGATACAGCTGGTCTCTTTTTCCAACTCAGGTTCCCATGGGTGGAGAAAAGGTTGGATAGTCCGGTAATTACATTGATGAGGGTGGTGCCACAGAAAAAGGGAGCAGGATCTACTCACACATAGGCGGAACGCCATCCGACGCTGGGCGCCAAGACCTCTTTTTTTAAGTTTACTGCCTCAAGCTGAATGATGTCAAAAAAATTCTTCCATTGATACCATTGCTTTGGGTCGGAATAAACGAGCTTTTCGAGAGACTTTAAGACAGCCTCGCCCACAGTAATCGTATTACCCTCCAAATGGTATTTCATCTCGTGGTAGCTTTCGACAATAAGGCTATACTTTCGCAGGGTGAACCTGCGAAGGACACCGAAAACGACCTCGGCACGTGTCTTCCTTTGAAGCACAGTGATGGTTCTGTCCAAAGCGACCCATTTACCCAGGAACGATATCCTTTGATTCTCAGATGGTCTCCACTCTTCAATCTCATCACACTCAACAAAAACAAGCCGATTAACTTTTAGCTCTCTGATGACAGATCTCAATATGACCCTTTTCTCGCTTCCGTCTATGATCTTCAGTCCGAGGGGCTCTGTTCTGCGCAGCAGCACTTCCTTCAGTTGCTTCGTGGCAAACTTGGCGATAACTGAGACGGGGTATCCCTTCATGGCGAGATAAATGGGGATGTACTCGATTCCTCCGTAGTGGCCGGTCACAAAAAGAACTCCTTTGCCTTTTCGCAAGGCTTCATCGATCTTTCCGAGATTAGGAGCCGCAATATTCTTTTCGAAAAAGGAACTGAGTTTGTTAATGTCCGCATAAGCATTAAATAGCTTCTCGTAGTAGTGGCAGAGAACGCCTCGGAAAACGTCCTTGGTGACACAAGCTATCTCCCGATGATTCATTGCATTTCCAAAGGTGGCTCGAATGGACTCTTCAACCTTCCTTTTCTCGTTTCTTTTTACAAAGAAGTATAGTCTTCCAAGGATCAGGATATAGTAAAAAGTAATTCTCCATCCTATCATCTGGAAAATAAATAGATTTGATCTCATTTGCAAAAACGAACTCAACTTCATCTCAAATTCTCCTATGAAGAGGGTCCCCTTTCGCCTAACCACTCCGAAACACGACGCCTTTTCAAGAGTGGGGCCGATTCATCAAGAGCATCATGAACTCTTCCCGCCACCTCGGCAGATCATCCTGATCAGGGCTGTCCTTTTTCGATGACTATTCTCCATTGACACGTTTTTGTGCCGGGTCCTTTCATCAGACCTTAGGGACGCATGGGAAAAATGTGCAAAGAGACAGAGGAGACTGAGATCGGGGATATGAAGCAAATGAGCAGCGCATTTCGTTCATGTCTCTGGAATTCCAAGATTAATCCGCTACGAATGATGTTCTGACGGAACCCATTTTGCATCCTCGTCGAGAAGAGCACGCCGGTTTGACCGATGGGAATCTGTAACACATTGAAATTAGCAATTAATTTTAGCACACGGATTTCTTCTTGTAAAGTCTGAGGCATGTGCGCTAATTTGGGTGTTTATTCTGGCTGACAGGAGAAGCCTGGCTTTTCCTATCTGCCTTCACCTCGTAAATCGCGGAGAATCCGTTCTTCCCTGTCAGCTCAAATGGATTAGGGTCGCGAAAACCCCTTTGCTTGAATGATGTTTCACACTGAAGGTGCTCCGGGGACTGACGATGGTTGCGGATAAAATCGGAACCATTCTCGTCGTGGATGACGAAAACGGCATTCGCCAGTCTTTCAAGATGGTGCTAAAGGATCGGCACCACGTCCTGCTGGCAGAAACGGGAAAAGAAGCTATTGATCTCTTGACAAGAAATACCGTTGATCTGATTCTCCTGGACATCCTTCTCCCTGACGTGAATGGTCTTGATCTGCTTCAGAAACTCAAGGCGATCGATCCCAGTCCAGAGGTCATCATGGTCACTGCGGTCAAGGACATTCAAACAGCGGTCAAAGCGATTAAGCTCGGCGCATATGAGTACGTCATCAAGCCATTCCTCGTAGATGACGTGATCAATATCATTGAGCGCGCCTTTGAAAAAAGAAGCCTTCTTCAGGAGGTGACTTACCTCAGAAACGAACTGGAGAGATACCATCCTTCTGAGGAGATCATCGGCCAAGATGAGAAGATGATGAGGATTTTCGATCTCATCTCGACCATCGCCGGAAGTGACAGCGCGATTCTGATCCAGGGAGAAAGTGGAACAGGCAAGGAACTCGTTGCGAGAGCCATTCACAAACTGAGCCTAAGGCGAGATCAACCTTTTGTGGTGACGGCCTGTGCCGCGATTCCTTCCACCCTTATGGAGAGCACCCTTTTCGGGCATCAC
>JAHECH010000013.1:16821-18293 GCA_024641835.1 Deltaproteobacteria bacterium | reverse complement strand
AGGAACTGCTGGATTTGGCGGAACGCATCTTCCTCGGTCTCTGCCTCGTTGTCGACCACACCGCTGCCCCGAGCGTGGATCTTGTACCCGCCCAACTCCTCTTTGGTGATTCTTTCGCCCGTTGCAGGTTCGACGACAGGAGGTCCTGCTGCAAAGACCTGACTGATCCCTTTGACCATGACGGAGAAATGAGAGCCCACAACCCGAACCGCCCCGAGACCCGCTACAGACCCCAATGCGGCGCTCGCCACCGGGACCCTACCCAGCATGTCGGAGAAGTTCCAGTGACGGTATCCAGGGAGCTTCGTGGCCCCCGCCATCTCCAAGAGCTTGACGCTCCCACCCGCCGTGTCCACGAGACGGACGAGCGGTAGGCACATCTCAAAGGCAAGGGTCTCGGCCCAGATCCATTTGTCGGAATTGGTAGCCTCCGAAGAGCCGCCGCGCACGGTGAAGTCTTCCGCTGTCACTACAACCCGCCGCCCGCTGATTTGGCCTGTACCCATCACGACGTTGGCCGGCGTCATTTCTAGGAGATGTCCCTGTTCGTCATATTTGGCAGAACCGGTGAGAGCGCCGATCTCACGGAAGGAGTTCTGATCCAGGATCTTTTCAATCCTTTCCCTGGCTGTGACTTTGCCTGCATCATGATGGCGGGCCACGCTTTCGGCGCCACCCATCTGCTTAGCCAACTCTCGCCGTCGGAAGATTTCATCCACCTCGGACTTCCAGGTCACCGCAACCTCTCAGTTAGATGTATGCTAGTAGATACAAATTCGAACAAAAGATGTCAATCAAAAAAGACAACTTGTCCAAATCGTTCAGCCTTCAAACGCGAACGCAGGCTCCGAGGAATATGCAAGAACGATGAGAGATTCCAAGCGGGGGGAGCTGTTGGGAAATGATGCGGGGCCTACCAGATGGCGGTAAACGCGGTGACGATTGAGAGAATGCTCAAGATGATCACGGTACACCATGTGAGGAAGTTGGAGAGTCTCCCATTGACCTGGTCGCCCATCACCGCAGGGTCATTGATCAAGCGGACCATGAAGAAAAGAATCACCGGTAGGACAACGCCGTTGAGCACTTGGGAGAAATACATGATGGGGATCAGCGGTGCGGAGGGGAACATGACCAGAGCGGCCCCAAGAGCGATCATGAGGGAGTAGAGAACATAGAACTGAGGAGCCTCCTCGAACTTGCAGTTCACGGAGGATTCCCAGCCAAAAGCTTCACAGACCGTGTAGGCTGTTGATAGCGGCAAAATGGAGGCAGCAAAGAGAGAAGCATTGAGTAACCCCAGGGCAAAGAGGTCGGCAGCATACTTCCCCGCCAACGGCGCCAGAGCCATCGCAGCCTCCTTGGCTGTTTCAATTTTGATTCCGTGAGGATAGATGGTGCTGGCACAAACGAGGATGATGAAAAAGGCGATCACTGAAACGACCACGGAACCTGTGATGACATCCCAGCGT
>JAHECH010000013.1:0-16740 GCA_024641835.1 Deltaproteobacteria bacterium | reverse complement strand
ACAGATCGAGGCGAGGAGTTAAGAGTTCGCGAGAAACGGCGGTCCAGTCAGGCTTTGATAAGAAGCCGGAGATGACGTAGGCAAAATAGAAGACGCAGGCTCCGAGAAATACCTTTTCTACGGATTTGTAGGATCCTTTGACCACCATGAACCAGACCACGAAGGCAGAGAGAGGCGCGGAAACATACCTTGGGATACTGAACAACTCCATGGCAGCCACCACCCCAGCAAACTCCGCCACGGTGTTGGCCAAATTGGTCAGCACGATGCCAACCATGAGGTAGAACGTCACCGCAGCGCCGAACCTCTCCCGGATAAGCGCAGCAAGTCCCTTTCCTGAAACGACCCCCATGCGGGCGCTCATCTCTTGAATCAGAATGAGCGCACCCGTGATCGGAATCATGCACCATAAGAGCTTGAGACCGAATTCGGCCCCTGCAAGGGAATAGGTCGTGATGCCACCGGCATCGTTGTCAACATTGGAGGTGATGATACCCGGACCAACCACCGCCAGAATCAGCGCCAGGTGCCGCCAGTAGCTCTGCCGTGGACCCAGGTCCGGTCGGGGCCCTTGAAGGCTCGGAGTGGGTAATGGGGCGGTGTTTGAAGACAAAAGAGGGATCCTCCCAAATCAGGGTCTTCATTCCCTGCAAATCGATGACGCTATCTCCGGAGATAAGGCGCCACAGCATCGAGCAATGCCTTGAAGCGAATCACTCCATGAATCCTTCCCTCTGCGTCAAGGACCGGAATGGCTCTAAGCCCATACTTAGCGAAAATATCCGCGATGTCGCTTTTCCCGTCTTCAAGACCGGCGGAAACGACTCTTTTTTCCATGATCGCTTCGAGAGGTGCATCTGGAGCGCTGGTGAGCAATTCACGAAGATTGAGAACACCCAGCAGGTGACCATATTGATCCTCCACATAAGTATAATACATCAGGTCAAGGTCACTCGCCTCCCTGCGCAATGCCTCAAGGGCCTGCGTAACGGTTACGTTGGGAGGTTGTGAGAAAAAGCTCGTGGTCATCATTCCGCCGGCTGTCTCCTCATCGTGCACGAGCAGGGAGCGGACGTCTTCGGCTGCGTCGGGCACCATTTCCTTGAGGAGTGTCTGCGCGTGGGGTTCCTCTAGCTCCTGCAGGAGGTCTGTCGCCTCACTGGGAGACATCTGTTCGAGCACGTCCGAGGCCTCTTCCGCTGGCAGGTGCTGGATCAACTGCACCTGAACCTTGGGATCAGCTTCTTCAAGGACTTCGGCAGCCAAGTCGATATCGAGGGCTCTAAACATCCTATCCCGTTCCGGCCGGTCAAGATCTTCAATAATATCGGCTAGATCAGCCGGATGCAGGCGGGCTAAGCGAGCCTGGGAAAATTTGAGTTTCAGAATGTCAGAAGAAACCACGGACTGAACCAGGCGCCAGGCAATGAGTTTTTCAGGCAATGTATAGTCGAAAAGCCATCTGATGATGGCTCCGACGGCGCGCAGCAATCTCAAGCGGCGCAAAAGCCCTCTCACCCCCACATCAACTTTTGAAAGGAGCAGGGAGCCATTGCGTTGGCGAAGCTGCAGGTCATTTACTCTAACTACTTTCGCACCGCCCGTATCGACAATTTGCTTATCGAGCAACCCCTTGCGAAGGAGGATTTCACCGGGTAGGCTGATGATGGGGTTCAGCGCTTCTTTGGCTCCCAGCCGAAGCCTGAGGGTACCTGGAAGCAATTCTTCCACCCAGCTCCAGGGTAAATGTTGAAGACTCTTGTCCAGGCCGGCAATGATAAGGCCGGTGATGGGTGGATCATGCTCCTGCAGGTCGGCAACCAGGTCGGCGACGCGGCCGAGCTGGTTGCGCTCATGGTCGAGAACTCTCACCCGCAATAAATCGTAAAAGTACCAGACGGCGTCGTTGCTATTGGGTGTTTCTTTCATCTTTGATCATCGCCTCTGCACGTTTAATTATGCTACTTCGGATTGCAGGACAACTCAAGGCCCAATTGCGAAAATGCTCCTCGGTCTGTTTTTCCCCGTTCTTTTGGGCCATCATCTTTGAAGCCGTGAAACTAAGTACATCGGTTCATAAATTCGATTACGTATTTTGACACAGGGATCTGTGATGGGGCCATGGGGGTCTCTTTCAAAATGAGGAAACGAAGAGAGACCGGGAAAGATTCCATAAGGTGAGGGCAGCGACGGCGGGCGGCGCGGCTACATCAATCATTTCCATGTTTGGCTTTACGTGGCTATTCCCGGGAAGCCCTCCGCCCGCCTCACCCATGACCTAAACTTGATCACCGGGCAGCGATTTCTTCGTTTCTCTATTTTGAAAGAGACCCCCATGACCCCTCAGATGTCAGCAATGCCCCATGCGTAACCGTATTTATGAAACCGAGTACTAAGGAAGGCCGGGGAGAAGAGAAGGAGGGAGACTACCTAAGAGGTCTGTTTGACATCGTAGCCTGCTTCGCGCAGCTTTGTTAAAAGGTCGGTTGCATGATCATGCCCGCGGGTCTCCAGGTTGAGCTTCACGCGGGTAATTTGGATAGGGTTTTCCAAATTGAATCGATCATGAAAGATATGAAGTATATTGGCCTTTTCCTCTGCTATGATGCCCATGAGTTTCCAAAGGGACCCGGGCACATCGAGGAGATCCACTTCAATCCTGAGTAGTCTCCCCATCTTGACAGACCCGCGGTGGAGGATGCGATCCATCGTATTGATCTCCAGGTTCCCGCCGCTGATGATAAGAATGTAGCGTTTTGCTTTTGTTGTGATGCAGCCTTCCATGAGTGCAGCAAGAGGGACGGCTCCTGCGCCCTCGGCGACGATGCTCGCTTTATCCAGAAGACTGAGAATGGCGGCTGCAATGGCCTCCTCGTCCACATCGACCACTTCATCCACCAGTTGCTGGATAAGGGAGAAGTTCAGATCTCCTGGCCTGTTCACTGCGATACCATCCGCGATCGTGTGATGCATCTCTACGGAGACGGGTTTTCCTTGTTGCAAGGAGCGGATTGTGGAGGGGCAACTCTTGGTTTGAATACCGATGACGCGGACAGAAGGAAAGATGGCCTTTGCTGCAATCGCAATTCCTGAGATCAGCCCCCCACCACCCACAGGAACAACGATCGCTGTTTCCCGATCCTGAAATTCAGACAGTTCGAGAGCGACGGTTCCTTGTCCGGCGATAACGAAAGGGTCGGCGAAGGCGGAGATGAAGACATGCCCTGCCTCACGGGATATTTCAAGGGCACGCGCGTAAGCTTCATCAAAACGGGCTCCATAAAGAATAATCTCAGCCCCGTAGTCTTTGACAGCGAGCAGTTTCCTGATGGAGACATCCTCGGGCATCACGATGGTTGCTTTGATGCCCAGCCTCGTGCATGCCCATGCCACTCCCTGAGCATGGTTTCCCGCAGATGCGGCAATGACGCCTCTTTGTTTTTCCTCGGGTGCTAGTTCGCTGACCCGGTTGTAAGCCCCCCTCACTTTAAATGAGCCTGTTTCTTGGAGGTTTTCCAGTTTGAGAAGAATTTCAGAGCCAATGATGCGACTGAAATAGCTAGAGCGGACGAGTGGGGAAGCAGGGATGACGTCCTTGGCTTTTTTTTGAGCCAGCAAGATATCTCTAAGCTCCAGTTCCATAGCGTAGACTCCCCAGTGCTCAGCTACTCCGTCGCTGCAGCATCCCAGCTAAAACGTTCCCAGCTGGCATGAGGATATCTTGATCCCCAATGCTTCACAGGCAGAGGAGACTTCCATTTTGCGCAATCCGAACTTGGCTGCTATCTCCCAGGCTGCCTTGCAAAAAAGTCGGTTGCGAATCAGGGACTGTTCTATCGCTTCCTTCAAAGCGGGTGCAACGTTCGGAGCAGGTTTGACAACTCTTTTGTTCGGCTGATACCCGAAGAGGCCCAGTTGACACTTAATGACTTTGACTTCCATGCTGTCGACGGTGAATCCAACCTCTTCTGGTGTAGCTTTCAGGGTTTCCGCAATTTCGAAGGCAACTGCGCAAGGTATCTCTCCCTCTGGAGCCCGGTCCTTGACCGCGTCAGCGATCGAAGGGTTAACCTTGCGATCCGGCGGGTGCTTCTTAGCAAAACGCCCTTTGTCTTTGCTTGTCATCTTCTTTCCTCTCAAATGGGTTTTGGTTGATATCAAAATTCATTTACCATCTTTCATGATGAACTTCAACGGGCTTGGCGCACTCTCAAATTCAGGATGCTCAAAGGCAAGGTGGGTGTGTAGCAAGGGATGAAGGATCTTCTTGTTCAGAATTTAGTGTGAAAAGAGGGGGGCATCCGAAAATCAGAATATCCCGTTAGCGCGCGTATGTCCTCATAATGCCTTCCAGGACGCCTCCTGCGATAGCAAGGGCTTTTTCTGAAATGGTGTAACAGAAACGTCTTACACCTCTGGGGTCGATGTCTCCGATCTTGAGCCCCTGGCTGACTCGAATGCCGGGATGGATGAGCCCTCTCATAACGCCGTCTATTCTCGCGCTCACAGGTTCACCTCCCACGTTTCCAACGACGTCCCCCTGCTTCACAAGATCACCGATGTCCGCCGTGTTCTGCCAGATTCCGGTTGCAGGTGCTCGTAGGACTCGATCCGTGGTAACGCCCTGGACAGGGCCTGGTGAACCGGTATCGCGTTCAGCGCAGCCCGAGGACAAGAGGCGTCCGAGGTTGTGTCCCCGGTTCGTCTCAACCACATAATGGGCATCCTTCCCCACTTCAAACCCTGGTCCAAGGCCTATGACGAGAGGAGCGTCTGAGATGGAAGTTCCAAGATTTTTTTTGGCCAAAATGGCATCCACAAAAACATGCGGCTTCGTAACCAGCCGCGACTCCGCCCGCGGGTCCACGAGCACCGGCACATGGCCCTGTTCCCATATATTGGAGGTCTCCTGTGGATACCGGATCAGAAGACCCTTCACCCCCTCCACCACGGCTTCACCATCGTAGACCGCTTCGCAAAAGGAGACCTTCCTTCTCACGGCCATGGGCTGCTCGATTTCTGCGATGCAAACCCTAAAACCGCACTGATGGAGTCGCCAAGCGACTCCAGAGGCGAGGTCCCCTCCTCCCCTGATGAGCACTTTGATAGAGGCTGCTCCAAGTGGTTTCGTCATTCAGCTCGATCCCTCCTTTTTCGGCTGTTCCGTTTCTCTTATTTGGTTCTTTTCCGTGGGAAGGTTGTCCAGGAGTCTTTTTCGGACTGTCACGATCTGTCGTTTCCCCCGCACCATAGCATAAATACTGTCTTCTCTCTTGCCCTTTGCAACTTTTCCGAAAATCAGCTCTTCAGTCCTGGAGTCGTCAGACAGAACGACTCGTGCAGAAGGGATGTCAAGGCCATAGGGTTTCAGGTCCACAGCCTCTTCGTTTTCAAAGGACAGAGCCTCCGCCCAGACGATGGGTCTTACAAAGCCCTCGACTTTTTCTCTGTCAATCTTCAGATTCTCATCTCCTTCCAGCAACCATCGGTCATCCTTCTTATTCAAGATCCATCTGGTTGTTCCGCGCTCGATGATGACGCGATTCACCTGATCCGTTTCAAGGGTGAGGAGTTTCTTGTCTCTCAGGTCGAAAAGGGATTTGTCAATCTCTTGTTTATCCAAGCCGGCAATGAGGTACACTTTCTTGCCCTCACCTGTTGTCGCATAGATGCCGTAGCCAATGGGGCTCTTGGACCCAAAGGAGATCATTCCTTCGTGTTTTCCCGCCTTGTAAGTGATTGTCAACGAGGGCTTGTCGAGACCGAATTCAGCCAGATCCTTGGCATTCTCCGTAATAAGGCGCTCGAATTTCAATTCAGAGAGCTTCCTCGTCAGCCCGGAAAGAGCGAATGCATCAGTAGAGGCATGAAGGGGGGAAACAATTTCCCAGGCTCGTGAACCAGCATCCTTTCTTTTCTCGAGTTCAATTGACTCCTTGTCCCTTTTCAGGATGATCCTCTCCAGTTGATCAGGTTTGAAAGGGACCAACAGCTTCGCTTCTTCTTTAGCCGACTTCTCTTTGGTCTCTTTACGGGTCTCGTACAGATAGAATGCAACAAGTGCGATCGCAGCGAGCAAATAGATGAGGGTGGAGCGAAATCTCACCGGGACCTCCTCCGGTACCAGACCAAAATACCAAGAAGAAGAACAAACAGAGGAACGATCACCACAGGAATCCCAAAGAGCACAAGCCCCTGCTCTCTGCTAAGCATGAGAGTATCGATAGGCTTGGGCTTCTTCTTTATGGTGATGAGGTCTTCTCTCCCCACCAGGTAGTTCAGGGTGTTGGTGATGAAATCATTGTTTCCTGAGACAGAGATGTATCTGTTGGTGGCAAAATGAATGTCCCCAAAAACGACCATTTTGCCCTTCCCGGTGATCCGGTGGGGGTCCTCCTTTCCGCCTTCCTTTTTCTCCCCGGCTTTCTCGATGGGCGGCTCGAGTTCCGCGATGACGGCCAGGGATATGGGCCCCCGCCTGTCCCGTTCGTCAAAGGCCACCTTCCCCTGATCCAGTGCCGCCCGATCTGTCTCTGCCCATGACTCCGTAGAAGTGAAAGCGAGGTTGGTCAATGTGATTCCTTCCTTCCTTTCAGGAGCCACTTCCACGGATCTTGCCAGGGGAAAGAAAGAGGCGAGTCTGAAATTCTTCGTAATTTCATGAACCCCATAGTTGGCCACCATGGGTATCAGATAATCTCCTCCCATGACACGGCTCATCTTGTCGACCACGATGTCACCGGTGGTGATGATACCGTAGTCTTTCAGGAAGTCCTTAAGCCCGCCGTCCGCGAAAGGTTCTAGAAAGATGAGGAGGCTTCCGCCCTTGTTAAGGTGTTTCCTTAGACTTTCCACTTCCTCCGGGAAGAACCGCTTTTCAGGGGCTGCAACGACCACCAGCGCTGCGTCATGGGGAATATCCTTTTGCATGAGGTTGAGGTCCTGGAATTCGCAGTTCTGGTTCGCTAGGCTCTCCTGGAGAGCACTGAGGGATTCTGGCTCTCCTCCTTCAAAGGTCCTTTCTCCATGGCCGGTGATCCAGAAGACCTTTTCGGTCTTGCTCTTGATGAGTCGGATAAGGCCATTGGTCAGGTTTTCTTCATCAGGGATCTTTACGGTCTGGGATCGCTTGTATCCCTCTAGGATCATCGTGTTCAGGGAGGTGATTTTGTAGCGGGTCGTCATCCCGGGATTTCTCTCGGGATCGATCATCTCATAGGTAATGTTGGGAGCGGCGTAGGCATACGCAGCGAGGAGTCTTTTCACGGGATCGGTACCTTCCAGGGCCTCCTGTACAAAAGCTTTGATCTTCACGGGTTGTTTTATTGTCTTGAGGACCTGAATCGTCTTTTCCGAGAGAGAATGTTCTCCTGTGGAGGTCAAATCCCACCTGAGATAATGTCTGTTGGAAATGAGGGTGATGACCACGGCTAGGACAAGGACCAAGAGGATAGCCGCTGTCATATTCGAAGAGCCCGCGAGCTTGAATTTCCCCATTCCTCCCCTGAAAAACCTGAGTTTTCCCATCTATCCTCTCCAGAACCTTGAGTTGAGAACACGTAAGGTGAGGAAGAGCCAGAAGAATATGAAAACCAAATAAAACACCACATCCCTCGTGTCAATGAGGCCTTTTATGAAACCGTCCAGATGAACGACCAGGGAGATTTGCTCCAGAACCGGGCCAAATTCAGGACCTGCGATCACCTTTGCCCAGCCGATGAGCCAGAAAAGGAGAAGGAAACCAAAGCTTAACACGGCGGCGATAATCTGATTTTCCGTCAAGGAGGACATGAATATCCCGAGGGCTATGAAGCTCGCTCCCATGAGAACTACCCCGAGATAGCCGGAGAGGATCACGCCCCAGTCAAGATTGCCGAAAGCTTCCAGCAAAAGAAGAGAAGGGATTGTTCCTGAAAGCATGGTAAGAAAGATGAAGATGCAGGCGAGGAATTTCCCCGAGAGCGTTGCCAGATCGGAAATGGGGTAAGTGAAGAGAAGTTCTATGGTGCCTAGCTTTTCTTCTTCCGCGTACGTTCTCATGGTGAGCAAGGGGAGCATGAGGAGGAGGACGATCGAAAGCTGGCCAAAAAGGGGCGTTACGAGCATGTCGCTCAGGTTGAGTTTTTCAGAGAGAAAAGGATTCCCTCTGGCCTGAAAGCTGAGGAGGGAAAACAGAGCGGCATTGCTGTAAAAAAAATATCCGGATAGAAGAAGGAATATGAACGTTCCCGCATAGAAAATGGATGATGAAAAAGTCACCGAGAGTTCTTTTTTGAAAATGGCGATGATACCCCTCATGGCTGTCCGTCTTTTCCCTCCTCTGTAACGAGATGAACAAAAACCTCCTCAAGGCTGAGATCCATCGATTTCATTTCCATCAGCCCCCAGCCAGATTCCACGATCGTCTTGGCAAGCAATGGTCGCAGTTTCTCATCAGGAATACTCTCTACTACAAACTCACCTTCAACCTGGGAGGTGCGAACCATGGTGATCCCCTGGAGGGATTCAAGCTTCGCTTTGACCTCATCCGCAGGCCCGTCCACAGATAAAACCGTTCTGAGCCCTTTCTGAAGCTGGTCCGTCAGGTTCTTCGGCGTATCTTCAGCAACCACCCGACCCTGATTGACAATGATCACCCGCTGGCAAACCTGGCTCGCTTCAGGCAGGATGTGGGTGCTCAGAAGGACGGTTCTCTCCCCGCCAAGCTCCTTGATAAGATTCCTCACCTCCACAATCTGAGCAGGATCAAGGCCTGTGGTAGGTTCATCGAGAATGATGATGGGAGGATTGTTCAGCAAGGCCTGGGCAAGACCCACGCGCTGCTTAAGGCCTTTGGAAAGGTATTTGATGAGGCGCCGCTTGTGTTCTGCGAGACCGCACTGGTGGATCACTTTGTCCACTTCCCGCGGGAGGTGCTGACCCCTCAGTCCTTTGATGGAACCGGAAAAGGCGAGAAAGGATTTCACGGAAAGCTCGGAGTAAAGGGGAACGGTCTCAGGAAGGAAACCAATCCGCTTTCTCACTTCAACGGGATGGGTCCGGCCGTTAAGACCTCCCACCAGAATGGTTCCGGAGGTGGGCTGCATGAAACAGGTCATGATCCGGAGGATGGTCGTCTTGCCCGCTCCATTGGGACCAAGGAAACCAACAATCTCTCCCTTGTCGATCTGAAAAGACACACCCTGAATGGCAAGTTTCAGCCCGTAATATTTCGTCAACTCTTTGGCGACAATCATTGACTTGGCGGCCTCGGTTCGGGTTTTTGGGTTTCCGGTTGTGCTTGGGTCTTGGCATCCATTTTGGCTTCGGTGATAACCTGTCGCGCTCCCTGAGCCGCTTTTGCTACGGAGTACTCGATTCCCTCTTTGACGAGTTGTTTTGTCTTTCCGATGAGAACAGGATTCGTGCCAACGGCGACGACCTCTGAAACGAGACGGTCTATCCCATAGGCGATGCCTTCCTTGATGTCCTGTTTGACGGCCATGATGAAAACCGCCACAACGATGAGGAAAACAGCCCCCCATGTTCCAGCTTTGATCACTTCTTGAATGAAAAGCCTGCCCAAACGGACCCGATTTTCAGCCATGGTGCACCTCCTTATGGTTTAATGGTTACAGAACGCGGAAAAAGTTCATGCTCATGTTCTGTG
The DNA here is from genome assembly GCA_024641835.1 of Deltaproteobacteria bacterium. GTDB lineage: Bacteria > Desulfobacterota > DSM-4660 > Desulfatiglandales > HGW-15 > JAHECH01. Next base: position 7,091 of record JAHECH010000013.1, on the reverse strand, counting down.
GAGCGACTTCTGGCCGCCACACTAGATTGTTACCAGTTCATACTCCCTCTGGCCCAGGCCAATCTTCTCGGCATGATCGAGCTGAATCGTCCAGTCCACCTTGGGATAGAGGGCCCTGAACTTATCCCCACCTGCTTCTCTATTGGCGGGCAGGCATGACCCGGCGAGTCCTTCCTGCCGATTTACCAAATCCACGGAGGCTTGTTCAATCGCGACAGGGTCTGTTGATGCCATCATGCCGATGTCCTGGACAATGGGGGCATCATTATGGCCATAGCAATCGCAAGCCGGAGAAATATGGGTCAGGAAATTCAGGAACGCAGCTCTCCCTTTCTTGTCTCTCAGTACAGCCGAAGCGTACTCCACCATCTTTTTCTGGAACAGGCCAACATCCGCGTTCCATTGAACGTCTATCGCCTTGTTGGAGCAGATAAGGATGCATTCTCCACATCCGATGCACTTCTCAGAGTCAATTCCGGCTTTTTCATCCAGGATGGAGATGGCTGACTGGGCACAATGTTCAACGCAGTCACCACATCCCACGCATTTTTTCTTGGCCACCTTGGGTGACAAATCAGAGTGCTGGACCAGCTTGCCTCGCCTTGAGGCGCATCCCATCCCCAAATTCTTAATCGTCCCACCGAATCCGGATAATTCGTGGCCTTTAAAATGAGCCACGCTCACAAGTGCGTCTGCCTCGGCAATCTCTTTGCCAATGTAGGCGGTCGTGATGATTTCCTGATTGATTCGGACGGCTTTATATGATGAGCCCCTCATGCCGTCGGCAATGATAATGGGCGCGCTCAGCACCGAATAGGCAAATCCGTTTTCTGTAGCGGTGGTGATGTGGGAAACGCTGTTCCCTCTTGTGCCAGCGTAGAGGGTATTGGTGTCCGTCAGGAAGGGTAGGGCGCCGAGGGCTCTTACGCGCTCCACAATCTGACGGATGAAGATGGGACGGATGAAAGCGGCGTTGCCTTTCTCCCCAAAGTGAAGCTTGATCGCTACAAGGCCGCGCGGCGGAACAATGTCCTTTAACCCCGATGTGTCCGAAAGCCGGGTAACCTTGGTCAGGAGGTTTTCTTTGCCGGAAGCCCTTAGATCAGCGAAGTATACTTTGCTTGGCGCCATGCGTATCTCCTCCCGTGGGGATTTTCCCAATGCATGCCTTTGGCCGCAATCAAGCTGGATCAGTGAGCCATTGGTGTCTTTTCTTTCGTTCCAACGGCTCCCGGGCCCAGCGCCCTCCCGCCAGTCACTTCAGAAAAGACACCAATGGCCCAGTGAAAATTTCTCCGCATCCTGTGAAGAAGTTACAGGCTAAGATTCTAAAGGGCCTAAAGTCCAGGAGAACAGAGCCGGATATTAAACGTTCGAGGCCGCCCTGTCAACACGGATACAGGGTTATGTCTATTTTTTGCGTTGACAAATCAGATGAGGCTGGATTATGAACATTCTAAATTTGACGGCTTCGTAAAAAGTCCATCTGCGGCGTTGCGCTTCATCTTTCGTCATTGCGGCGTACTTCTATGTACGCCTCATTCCTCAACCTGCCTGAGGCAGGCAGGCATTCGCGCGCCTTGCATCTGGAGGTTTTTACGTGAAAAAGCCAGAATGCCCCGCTCGGAAGAGCGGGGATGGATGGACATAGGGCTTCAGGTCGGACAGTCCCCAAGGGAGAATGGCTTTTTCTATAGAAGAAGCCCCATGCGGAAGCATGGGGTTCTTTACTGTGCCGCCAACAGTGGCGACTTTTTGCGAAGTCATCAAGTTTCCGTGCGTTGAACAAGCACAGAAGGCTAGAGACTGGACTGCTGGATGCCTGACGCAAGGAGATCGTCTTGGTTGACTTTAGAGTAGGCCTACCATGAAGAGCAGATCCCATGGTGAATCTCTATTCTGTCTCGCCCTCCTCGCCGCCTTTCTGATAGGGACAGGATATGTGCAGGCTGAGGAACCCAAAAAGATCCTGTGCATTGAAGCGTTCGATATGCTCAACACTCTGCCGGACACTTATCTCATTGATGTGAGAAGCAGAGAAGAATACCAATTTGTTGGCCATCCCCTCCAAGCATTCAATTTTCCTTACATGTTCTTCACGACCCAGTTTGTAAAAGAGGGAGAAAGGCAAGGCTATCAGTTCCAAAAAAACAAAGCCTTCCTCGATCAGATTAATAAAGCCTTCAAGAAAACAGATAATCTTCTCATTTTGGACCGGGATGGTGTGCGAAGTGCGCTTGCCGCCAAAGAGATCTCCAGTGCAGGGTTCAAGAACGTGTACGACGTGTACGATGGTTTTGAGGGGCCTGAGTTTCCCTACTTCGAAGACCCGAATCGCCAGAAGTTCTATCGGCAGCTAGCGAAAAGGTATAAGATTAACGGGTTTGGGCACCGGCGTCATTATGGATGGCAGTGGTGGGGACTTCCGTGGACCTACGAAATGGACCCCAAATATGTGTATCCCCCTGACCTGGGGCCTGCCGAAAAGTGACGCGCCGGGGGTATTCGAGAGCCGATCCTGAAGATGGGAGCGAATGAAGATTATGGAATCTGAAGAACTTGTCAAACTCATGCAACAGGTGGATGCCAAGGGCATTGGCTGGGATAAAGTGGAAGCAGAAACAAAGGTTCCTTATGCGCTTTTGAAATTATACGCCAACTCTGGTCCCGTTCCCGTGACCATCATCAATAAGCTCAAGAAGTTTCTGGAAAGCCAGCCGCAATAGGGAAATCACACCTTCACATGGCCCCCGATAAGCCCTAGGAAGGAAAGGCCGAGGAGGGTTTTCCCATCCTCAATAAGGCCTTTCTTGAGCATATCCCTGAGCTGGCTGAGGCTTATGCTCTCCACGGAAGAGATCTCCCTTTCGTCCAATCCTTCGTGGATTCTCCGGAGGTGATGACCTGAAAAAAGATGGATCAATTCATTGGAGTAGCCGATGGCTGGCGCGTAGGTGAGGATAAATTGAACTTGCTCTGCCTCGTGGCCTGTTTCTTCGATCAGTTCCCTTCTGACACACTGCTCCGGTTTTTCTCCGGGATCCATCTTCCCCGCCGGTATTTCCAGGGTTTCTTTTCCCAGAGCATACCTGAACTGGCGCACCATGAGGATTTCGTCTTTTGACACAAAAGGGATGATGGCCGCTGCTTGAGGGTGATCGATCTTGATTCTCTTTCCCTCGATCCCGTTTCTTAGAAGCACCTCATCAAGGCTGACTGAAAAGCTATGGGTGCTCAACGTGGCGACGGTTCGAATTCTTCTCTCCATAGTTGTAGATAACCTTTTGACCAATGATTGTTTCGATCTCCTTGATCATCTCGTCACAGGGCAGGACCCTGTAACGGGGATGAGCTGCGATGAGGATTTCCTTGTCAGGATTCATGGGAACTCTGAAGAAGACCGAAGAGTCCCCAGGGTATCTGAATAGCACATCCTTGATTTCTTCAAGGTTGTCTCTTGAGATCCAATCCTGCAAGAGAGGGAGTTCGATGGCTCTGACAGCTTTCCCCTTCACCTTCTCGAGAGGAGTGATCTCCTGGGAAACAATTTTGACGTTGCTGTCATCCACTTCCGCTGTGCCTGAGACAAGCAGGGGTTCATCGCTCTTGAGAAAAGGGGAGCAAAGGTTGAAAACATCCGGGAACACAACCACTTCGATGGACCCTGTCTGGTCTTCCAGCGTGAGAAGGGCCATTTTTTCTCCCCTCTTGGTCCTTTTTATTTTCAGGTTCTCGACAACACCCGCCACTTTCACCGAGGTTTTGTCACCCAGATTTGAAAGATCCTGAATGCTCCAAGTGGCGAAGCGTTCCACTTCTTCCTTGACGCTGTCCAGGGGATGGCCGGTGATATAGAAGCCGAGGGACTCCTTTTCCTTTCGCAGTTTTTCTTTTTCGTCCCATTCCTCCATCTGAGGAAGGTTGAGGTGATGATAGGCCATGGTTTCATCACCCTGACAGAAGGAAAACATGTTCAGCTGATTGGGGTCCTGCATCGTCCCGCAAATCTTAAGCACCTCGTCCAGGGAAGCAAAAAGCGTTGATCTATGAGTGCCTGTAAGATCAAATGCGCCGCAGAGGATGAGACCCTCCATGACTCGGCGATTCACTTTGGACCCATCGACCCTCTTGCAAAAATCCAGGAGGTCCTTGAACGGCCCCCCTTTGCTCCTCTCCTCAATCACCGACTCTACGGCTTTCAGCCCCACGTTCTTCACTGCGCCGAGGCCGAAGCGAATTCCTCCTTCCACGACAGCGAAATCCGGCTGGCTTTCATTGAGGTCCGGAGGCAGGATCTGGATGCCCATTTCGCGGCATTCTGCGATGTTCTTGATGGTCTTGTCCTGATTCCCCATGTCCTGGGTTAGGAGCGCAGCCATGAACTGGACGGGGTAATGGGCTTTGAGAAAGGCGGTCTGATAAGCGATCACGGCGTAGGCTGCGGAATGCGACTTGTTGAAGCCATAGCCACCAAACTTATCGATAAGAGCGAAGAGCCGCTCAGCCACCTTCGGGTCCACGCCATTGCGGCTGGCGCCTTCAATAAAGCGGGCCTTATGCTGTGCCATGACCTCTGCTTTTTTCTTGCCGATAGCTTTTCGCAGTTCATCCGCCTCTGCAAGGGTGTAGTTGGCCAGAACTTGAGCAATCTTCATGACCTGTTCTTGATACAAGATCACGCCGTAGGTTTCCTTCAGGATGGGCTCAAGTTGGGGCAGAAGGTACTTGATCTTTGTTTTCCCATGCTTGCCCGAGATGAATTCCTCCACCATGTTGCTTCCCAGGGGACCCGGCCTGTAGAGCGCCACCAGGGCTATCATATCCTCGAAAACCTCCGGCTTGAGCCTTCGCAGAAGATCCTTCATCCCCGAGCTTTCGAGCTGGAAAACCCCGGTGGTTTTTCCTTCGCTACAGAGTTGATAAGTCGCCTGATCATCCAGGGGTATCTTGTCTATGTCGATCTTTTGGGCTGCGGTTTTTTCGATGAGCGACAGGGCGTGTTTTATCACGGTCAATGTCCTGAGACCAAGAAAGTCAAACTTGATGAGTCCCAGTTTCTCAATCTGATCCATCGTGAACTGGGTCATGACTTCATCGTTGGTCCCTTTGAACAGAGGAAGGTATTCCACCAGAGGCCTGTCTGAAATAACCACACCGGATGCATGCGTGGAAGCATGGCGCGAGAGTCCTTCGAGGGATCGGGCAATTCTGAGGAGCTTTCGATGGCGCTCTTCCCCTTGTTCCAGCTTTCTCAGGTCAGGCTCCTCCTGGATCGCCTTCTCCAGGCTCACATTGGGACCGGATGGGACCAATTTGGCGATCCTGTCCACTTCTCCGTAAGGTATGCCCAGGGTGCGGCCCACGTCTCTGATCACGGCCCTGGCTTTCATGGTTCCGAAAGTAATGATCTGCCCCACATTCTCGCGGCCATATTTCTCCGCCACATAACGGATCACCTCATCTCTTCCGTTCATGCAGAAATCAATGTCAATATCAGGCATGCTGATGCGATGGGGATTAAGGAATCTCTCGAAAAGGAGACCATATTTGATGGGATCGATGTTGGTGATGTTGAGACAGTAGGCCACAAGGGACCCCGCCGCCGAACCCCGTCCCGGTCCGACAGGGATATCAACCCGCCGGGCATAATCGATAAAGTCCGCGACGATAAGGAAATACCCGGCGAAGCCCATATTGGTGATGACGCCCAGTTCATATTGGAGCCTATCCTCATACTCCTTTTGCTCGTCCTTCGACAGGGTTCTCGCTTCATCGGCGATTTGCTTAAGCCTTCTTTCAAGCCCTTTCCGCGCCTCTTCCGCAATCGTCTCATTGAGGCTCTTTTTGTTTTCGCCACCCGGGGGGGTGAAGACGGGGTATTTGTAACGTCCGAATTCCATTTCATATTCGCAGCGCCGGGCTATGGCAAGAGTGGCATCGAAAGCTTCCGAATAATCATCACGACCGAGGGTAGAGGCCATTTCTTCCCGGGACTTGAAAAAGAATTCGTCCTTGGCAAACTTCAACCGTTTGGGCTCATCAACGCTTTTACCTGTCTGGATGCAGAGAAGCACATCATGGGCTTCCGCATCATCCCTTCTCAGGTAATGACAATCATTGGTCGCTACGAGAGGCAGGGAAAGCTCCCTGGCGAGTTCCTTCAAATGGGCATTGACCTTGATTTGCTCCGGGAGCCCATTGGCCTGCACCTCCAGGAAAAAACGGTCCTTGTCAAAAATGGATGCCAGTTCTTCTGCTCTTTCCTTTGCTTCTTCGAAACGCCCGGCTTGAATGAGATGAGGGACTTTTCCTTTTAGACAGGCGGAGAGGGCGATCAATCCCTGATTATATTCCCTGAGCAGATCCATATCCACCCGGGGGTGGTAATAGAATCCCTCCAGATGGCTCAGGGTGATGAGCCGGCTCAAGTTCCTGTACCCCTGCTCGTTGGACACCAGGAGGATGAGATGGTGTGCATTGGGGTTCCCTTCGGCAGAGGGGCCGCGGTCTGTACGGTGGCCTGGAGCCACATACAGCTCGCATCCCAGGATAGGCTTTATCCCTGCTTGGGCCGCCAGGCTGAAAAGTTCCACAGCGCCGAAAATATTCCCATGATCAGTGATGGCGACAGCCTCCATGCTGAGGCTCCGGGCCTTTTCCAGCAACCGGTCAATTCGGATAGCCCCATCCAGCAGGCTGTATTCCGTGTGCACATGGAGGTGGACAAAATGTGGTGGCCGGGTCACGGGGTCCTCGTCGTGTTGATCTGAACTCTCTCTTTTACTGCGCGGTCATACATAAAAGACATGTCCACAAACCCACTGATTCCTATAAAGAACCCTGATTTAGGCGGTGGATTTGGGCAGTCCCTTCCCTGTTGTAACGACTGATTCAAGTATGGTACGGTACACAACTATGGCTCTCAAGTCCAGTGCAATTTGCGCCCACGGGGTCGGCCGGGCACTCCTTGGATGAGGTAATGACACACACCCTAGTCTCCCCCATCAACACGAGACAGTGACAATGACCAGCAGAAGACGACAGGCGACGGAAGAGAGGCTTGAAAAGCTCAGGGCCGAGAACGAGGCCAT
>JAHECH010000012.1 GCA_024641835.1 Deltaproteobacteria bacterium | reverse complement strand
ACAGCCTCAGAAAAGAGGGCTACAAGGCTGTATTCCTCGCCACCGGTCTCCATCTCAGCCGCAAACTCAACGTCGAAGGCGAAAATCTGCCGGGCATTCTCTATGGCGTGGAATTCCTCCGGGACGCTGCCATGGGTAAACCGGTGAGCATCCAGAAGAAGGTGGTCGTCATCGGCGGAGGGAACGTGGCCATTGACGTCGCCCTTACAGCCAAGAGAAAAGGGGCAGAAGACGTCACCCTTGTCTGCCTGGAGAAAAGGGATGAAATGCCCGCCTGGGATTATGAGATCGAAGAGGCCCTGGAAGAAGGGATCACTATCGTCAACAGCTACGGGCCGAAACGCTTTCTTGAGAAGCAGGGAAAAGTTCATGGCGTTGAGTTCAAACGCTGCACCTCTGTGTTTGACGAGAAAAAGGCTTTTAATCCCAGGTACGACGAAACCGATCTGACCCGCATGGAAACAGGCTCTGTGATCGTTGCCATCGGCCAGATGGGAGACCTCTCTTTCGCGAAAAAAGAAGGGATTCCACTCACGGCCCGGGGAGGCCTGGATGCAGATCCGGCGACACTGCAAACTTCTCTTCAATGGCTCTTCGTGGGTGGGGATGCCCTCTATGGCCCAAAATCCGTTGTCGAAGCAGTGGCGAGCGGAAAAGAAGCGGCGGAGAGCATCCACCGTTACCTCAACGGCGTGGATCTCAAAGCAGGAAGGGATCAGGACTGGGCCTATGAGAAACCGGACATCACAGGGGAAGCCCGCGTTTCGAGGACCGCGATGCAGAAGATCTCCCTGAAGGAGCGCAAAGACAACTTCAAGGAAATTGCTCTCGGCTTCAGCGAGGAAGAGGCCAAAGCCGAAGCGAGCCGATGCCTCAAGTGCGGAATCTGCTCTGAATGCTATCAGTGCGTCTCTGCCTGCCTGGCAGGGGCTGTGGACCACTCCATGAAACCCAAGGAGAGGACCATCGAAGTGGGCGCCATCATATTGGCCCCCGGATTTGAGCCCTTTGACCCGACCCGCTTTGAAACCTACAGCTATGCCAACCATCCCAATGTCTTGACGAGCCTTGAATTCGAGCGGGTTCTATCCGCATCAGGGCCCTATGAAGGGCATCTGGTGAGGCCCTCTGATCACAAAGAACCGAAGAGAATCGCCTGGCTCCAGTGTGTCGGATCCAGGGATATCAACCGTTGCGATCACGCTTACTGCTCCGCGGTCTGCTGCATGTATGCCATCAAAGAGGCCGTCATCGCCAAGGAGCACAGTAAAGAGCCTATTGATACTACCATTTTCTTCATGGATATGCGCACTTACGGCAAGGATTTCGAGAAATACTACAATCGAGCCGAGCAGGAAAAAGGGGTCCGCTTTATCCGTTCGAGAATCCACACCATTGAGCCAGCGGATGGAGACAATCTGTGCATCCGTTTTGCTGCGGAATCCGGAGAAATCAAGGAAGAGGACTTCGACATGGTCGTCCTCTCCATAGGCCTCGCACCCCTGAAAGGGGTCAGCGAGATGGCGCAGAAGCTCGGGGTTGAACTCAACGAACACCAATATGCCATGACGAGCAGTTTCTCGCCCGTAAAAACGAGCAAGGAAGGGATCTACGTCTGCGGCGTGTTCCAGGCTCCAAAAGACATTCCGCAGTCGGTGATGGAGGCCTCCGCTTCTGCTGCGGCTTCAACAGAGATGCTTGCAAGCGCCAGGGGAACGTTGACTCGGTCCAAAGAGTTGCCTCCAGAGCTGGATGTCTCCGGCCAAACACCGAAAATCGGGGTTTTTGTCTGCAACTGCGGCATCAACATCGGAGGGGTTGCGGATGTGCCAGCGGTTCGAGAGTATGCGAAGACCCTTCCCTACGTGGTGCACGTGGAGGACAACCTCTTCACCTGCTCCCAGGACACCCAGGAAAAAATGAAGCAGGTGATCAAGGAGAAGAACATCAACCGCGTCGTGGTCGCCTCCTGCTCACCCAGGACCCACGAACCCCTGTTCCAAGAAACGATCCGTGATGCAGGCCTGAACAAATACCTCTTTGAGATGGCCAACATCAGGGACCAGAACACCTGGGTGCACATGAATGACCCGAAAGCAGCCACTGAAAAGGCAAAGGATCTGGTCCGCATGGCAGTAGCGAAAGCAGCTCTTGTCGAACCTCTCGAGCAGATCCTGCTTCAGGTCAATAAGGGGGTCCTGGTGATCGGCGGCGGTGTGGCAGGCATGGAAGCAGCCCTTGGCGTTGCTGAGCAGGGGTTCCAGGCCTACCTGGTGGAGAAGACGGGCGCGCTGGGCGGTGTCGCTCGAAGACTTCGTTCCACATGGAAGGGAGAAGACATCGGTGCTTACGTGGAGAAGCTGGTGAAGCGTATAAAGGAGCATCCCTTGATCCGGATCTTCATGGAAGCAGAAGTGAAAGAGACTTCTGGGATCATCGGAAACTTCACAAGCACCCTTCATCCCACCGACGGAAAAGGCTCCCCCAGCACCATCGATCACGGTGTCACCATCCTTGCCACCGGAGGAAAGGAATATCAACCTTCCGAATACCTCTACGGTCAGCACCCCGGAGTCCTCACCCATCTGGATCTGGACGTGGCGATCAAGGCGGGGGATGCCCGGGTCAGGCAGGCAAAGACCGCGGTGTTCATCCAGTGCGTCGGATCCAGGATTCCTGAGAGACCCTATTGCAGCAAGATCTGCTGCACCCACAGCCTTGAGAGCGCTCTGACCCTCAAGTCCATGAACCCTGACATGGACGTCTTTATCCTGTATCGTGATGTTCGCTCTTATGGTTTTCGTGAAGACATCTATCGCGAGGCAAGAGAGAAAGGGGTTATATTCATCCGGTATGACCTGGAGAAACTCCCGGAGATCTATTTGGGTGATGACAGAAGCCTCTCATTGACCGTGATGGACCATGTTCTGGGCAGACCCATCCATCTCTCTCCGGATCTTGTGGTTCTCGCTACAGCCATTCTCCCCAATGAGAACAAGCATCTTTTTGAGCTCTACAAGGTCCCGGTCAATGCCGAGGGTTTCCTTATTGAGGCCCATGCGAAATTGAGACCCGTGGATTTCGCTTCAGAAGGCCTCTTCATGGCAGGCCTTGCCCATTACCCGAAGCCCATTGACGAGACCATCACGCAGGCAAAAGCTGCGGTGGCAAGGGCCATGACGATCCTCTCCAAAGAAGGGATCTATGTCGGCGGCGTGGTCGCATCGGTAAATCCGGACAAGTGCGCAGCCTGTCTCACCTGTGTGCGGACGTGCCCGTACAATGCGCCCCATATTGGTGAAGAGGGCTATGCCATCATCGAACCTGCGGCATGCCGGGGCTGTGGCGCGTGTGTCGCCGAATGCCCTGGCAAGGCGATCGCTTTGAAGCACTTCACAGATGAGCAGATCATCGCCAAAACGGACGCGCTTTTCCAGGCATCTGCATGAGGTTCAAGGTCCAGGGTGCACGGTACTACAAGGTTACTCCCATGCCCCCTTTTCCCGTGGTCCTCGTACCCTGTGCCGTGAACCAGCTCGAAATGAGAACAGGATGATGAGGAAGGCAATACCAGTTACAATATTAGAATTCAGGAGTGACTCCTATGTCGGACTTTGAACCCAAAATACTTGCGTATTGTTGCCAGTACTGAGCTTATTCTGCAGCGGACCTGGCAGGTTCCATGAGACTTTCCTACCCGAGCAGCGTGAAGGTCATTCAAGTGCCCTGCACGGGCCGAGTGGATATCCTTCATCTGTTGAAGGCCATCGAGGACGGTGCAGATGGCGTGTATGTGGCGGGATGCCTGGAGGGGGAATGCCATTACCTGACCGGGAACTTAAAGGCCAAGAAACGGGTGCAGTATGTCAAAAAGGTTCTGAAGGACATTGGCATGGAACCCGAGCGTGTCGAGATGTTCAATCTCTCGGCGGGTGAAGGTCCCCGCTTCGCAGAGATAGCGAGGGAAATGACGGAGAGGATCAAGAAATTGGGCCCGAGTCCTGTGCGTATGCAAAAGGCTGCTTAAGAGGTGAGATATGATTATTGCCGATCGAAAGCCCCTCGAAGAGATTCTGGAGATGGTGGAAGACTGCGAGAAAGTCCTGGTTCTGGGATGCAAGGGTTGCGTGACCGTCTGTAACGTGGGGGGCACGAAAGAGGTAGGAATTTTGGCTTCCATTCTTAGAATTGCTCGCCAGAAAGAGGGACGCCCTCTGCAGGTGGATGAGAAAACCCTTGAGAGACAGTGTGACCCGGAGTACGTCTCCCAGGTGAAAGACTTGGTGGATAAGTACAATGCGGTCATTTCAATGGCCTGCGGCGTCGGGCCTCAGTTCTTGAGCGAAGCTTACCCGAATCAGAAGTTTTTTCCTGCGGTAAACACCACCTCCTTTGGAGGTGCGACCGGGCATGGGGTCTGGTCAGAGAGGTGTGCCGGCTGCGGCACATGCATCATCCATCACTTCGACGGGATGTGCCCGATTGCCCGGTGCTCAAAGAGCCTGATGCATGGCCCGTGCGGCGGCTCGGCGCATGGGAAATGCGAGATTTCCAAGGAGGTGGATTGCATCTGGGACATGATCGTAAAGAAGAAGATGGAACAAGGCCGGCTTGAAGACTTGATAAAGGCGAAGCCATCCAAAGACTGGCGCACCGCAAGAGATGGAGGGCCGCGAAAGAGCGTGAGGGAGGAACTCGTCCAATGAACAACCTGAAAGCGGGAAGCAATCTGGAAAAGGTCCTCAGAGCGGGACATTTTGCGTTTACGGGTGAGTGTGGCCCGCCCAAGGGCGCCAATGTGGCTCATCTCAAGGAAAAGATCGCCCATCTCAAGGGCATTGTGGATGCGGTCAACATCACCGACAACCAGACCGCTGTGGTGAGGATGTCGAGCTGGGCCGCCTCCACCCTTCTCATCCAGGAAGGGCTGGAACCCAATTTCCAGATGGTCTGCCGTGATAGAAACCGCCTCGCCATCCAGAGCGACATCCTGGGTGTCTATGCCATGGGTGTCAGGAACATGCTCTGCCTCTCCGGAGACCACCAGACTTTCGGGAATCATCCTCAAGCGAAAAACGTGTACGACATTGACTCCATGCAGCTGATCGCTCTCGTAAAGAAAATGCGCGACGAGGGCAAGTTCATGAATGATGAAGAAATCGATGGTGCACCGAAGCTCTTCATCGGCGCTGCATCCAATCCTTTTGCAGATCCTTTCGAGTTCAGGGTTCATCGTTTGGGCATGAAGATCGCCTCAGGAGCGGATTTCATCCAGACCCAGTGCATCTATAACATGGAGAAATTCAGGGCCTTCATGAAAATGGTTGTAGATATGGGTCTCCATGAGAAAGCATACATCCTGGCGGGTGTCACGCCCATGAAGAGCGTCGGTATGGCGCAGTACATGGCCAAATCCGTTCCCGGCATGGATGTGCCGGAATCCCTGATCAAGAGGCTGCGCGACGCAGGTAAAGGCAAAGTGGCTGAAGAAGGGATCAAGTTCGCCATCGAGCAGATTCAAGAGTTCAAGGAGATGAAAGGCATAGCGGGCATTCATCTCATGGCGATCGAATGGGAGCACAAGGTTCCGGAAATCGCGGAAAGAGCGGGCCTTCTCCCAAGACCCAAGGTTGCCTAGGGCGCTCTTTTTCCTTGAATTCTTCCGAGTGATTTCAGTACCATATCCTATCTGAGCATCCATGTTTTGACTTCTCCATGACAGTGAGGTCATGATCTTCACAACAAAAAGCGGACAGTCCTTCGACACTGAAAAAGATCTTACCGCTCCCGAGCGTCACGTCCTTCAGAAATTGTTCCTGTGGAAATCCATGGCCACGAGCGTCGAGGAATTCAGGAGAAAGAAACAAGAAGCCTTAGTCAAGGGATGGAACGATTCAGGGCCGATCCCCGAGAGCCGATCCCTGAGATGCATTACCGAAGACCTGGAACACAAGGTGGTGGAGCGGCTCAAAGAGGAAAACGAGCGGCCGGCCCTTTGTCATAAAGCACCGGTGAGGTGACCGAAGATTGGAGCAGGCTTTCCTCAAGTCTGATAAGCCCGTTGAACCCGTTAAGATTCGCCGGGGAGAGCAAGCCAACATTCCTCTGGGGGTGGCTGTCGTAGGCGGAGGAAGGGCGTGTTATGATCTTCTTCGCCTCCTGGACAAGGATCGGCTCTCAAGGCTGAAAATGAGAATCCTCGGGGTATCGGACATCAATCCCGATGCCCCAGGATTCATGTATGCAAGGGAACTTCGCCTCTTTGCAACCACCAACATGGAGGATCTCTTTCAGCTTGAAGGGTTAAACCTCATCATCGAACTGACGGGTTCTTCAGCTGTTAGAGACCAACTCTACCAGAAAAAACCTTCCGGCGTCTCTGTGATCGATCACAAGGCGACACGCCTCCTCTGGGACCTCATCCAGATGGAAATGGAAAAAGGGGAGCTGGAAAGCGAACGCCAGCAATACCAGCGAAAAATCAAGGAAGAAACCCAGGTGATCCTGGATTCCATGCCCTATCGAATCATGGTGGTCGGCCTGGACATGACCATCGAAAGAGTGAACAAAACCTTTCTGAAGGAACACAATGTGAATTACGAGGACGTCGTCGGCAGGCCCTGTTATGAAGTGAGATACGGTCTGGACAAACCCTGCCACCAGTACGACAGGTCGTGCTCGATTACCCAACGGCTGGATGAAATCAAAGAAAAAGGTCTGATCAGTACCTACCAGGAATACAAGGACGAAAAGGGCGAGACCCGTTTTGACGTGGTTACGGTAGCGCCTATTTATGATGATAAGGGGGAAGTGGTTCAAATCCTGGAAGCCTCCAGGGATGTGACGGATAGAATCCGGCTGGAACGGGAAGTGGAAAGGTCGAGCACTTTCCTTGAGAAAGTCATCCAGAGCACAGTGGACGGAATCGTCGTAGTGGACACCAAGGGCAAGGTGCTCATTTTCAATCAGGGAATGGAACAGCTCACAGGGTATTCTTCCGGCGAGATCATTAACCGGGGCCATCTGAGCAGCTTTTATAACATCGATGTGGCAAAAGAGAACATGCGAAAGATGCGAAGCGACCAGTATGGACCACCGGGTAAGCTGAATCCCACGAGCATGACGGTTACGACAAAGGACGGAAGGGAAATCCCTGTCACCCTCGCCGCTTCCATCATCACCATGGATGGCAAAGAGGTGGGAAGCGTCGGCGTATTCACTGATATGAGGGGAGTTCTCAAAATGAGAAAAGAGCTGGAGGATGCCAACATACAGCTCATCCAGTCTCAGAAGATCGCTTCCATCGGTAGAATGGCTGCCGGGGTTGCCCACGAGATCAATAACCCCTTGTCAGCCATTCTCATCTATACCGAGCTATTGAAAGAAAGGCTCAAGGATAACCCGGAGCACCTGGAGGACCTCCAGCAAATCGTTGACCAGACCTTGCGGTGCAAGAAAATCGTCTCCGACTTGCTTGAATTCAGCCGCAAGTCAGCGGCCAAGACCTCTTCCTTCAGCATGGAGAACCTGATCACCAAGTCTCTGGATCTCTTCATTCACAAGGCGAGTTTCCACAACATCGGAGTGATCAAGGAGATTCAGGAAGGGATGCCGCCCATGGTGGGAGACATGAGCCAGCTCCAGCAGGTTTTCACGAACCTCTTCATGAATGCCGCTGATGCCATGGAAGGGAAAGGAAAACTGACTGTCAGGGCGAGATTTGATGATGAGCGCTCCAGGTTCATCATCCATGTTGCCGATACAGGCCCAGGAATCCCGGAGGACCTGCGGGACAAGCTTTTCGACATTTTCTTTACGACGAAACCTGTGGGCAAAGGAACGGGCATGGGGTTGAGCATTTCTCAGAACATCATCAAAATTCACGGCGGCAACCTTTACTTCGAGTGTCCCCCCGAAGGGGGAACGGTCTTCATCATCGAACTGCCCGCAATTCAAACGGGCGCGAGCGCTGAGGAGTCTGTCTTTTTGGGGGAAGAAGCCGTCTTCATCGGAATGGATGAGCCATGAGTGAGAAAATCAGAATCTTGGTTGCGGATGACGAGAAAGCCATCAGGGATGGATGTCACAGGGTTTTGACAGGGCAAGGGTATGAAGTCCTGGCAGCTGAAAATGGCCGGCTTGCTCTGGATATGCTCGCCAAGGAAGCCATCGACATCCTGCTTCTGGACCTGAAGATGCCCGTCATGGGGGGCGAAGAAGTCCTGGAAATCGTGCGCACAAATTACCCCGATATCCCCGTCATCATCATCACCGGCCACGGAACCGTAGACACTGCCGTGGAATGCATGAAGAAAGGAGCCTATGACTTCATCACCAAGCCGTTCCAGCTCAACCAGTTTCTCATCATCATCGGGCGAGCCGCCGACAAAAGAACCCTGGAGATAAAGGCCAAGCTTTTCCAGGAAGAGAATCTGAAAAACCTTTATGACCTCGGTCTCGAGAAGAGCCGCATCAAAACCATCGTGAACTGCATGGGCAGCGGCGTCATGGTGACCAACAGGAACCTGGAAGTGGTGCTTCACAACCCCGCCCTCATGCGGCTCCTCGAGATTTCAGGGGAGGTGAAAAATCCCACTCCCATCACGGAGATCATCGATCACGAACCGCTCACCAGCACATTGAAAAGCATCCTGAGCGGTGAATTCCCTCAAGACGGGTCTACCGCGCAGGAAATCCCTGCGGGCAAGAACGTTCTGCGATCCATTTCAGCGCCTGTGCTCGGGCCCGATGGCGCTGTCGTCGGGACCGTGACAGTGCTTGAAAATATTACAGCCTTCAAGCAACTGGACCAGATGAAGTCCGACTTTGTTAACATGGTGGCCCATGAGCTCCGGAGCCCTCTGGTTTCCATCAGGCAACTGAACAGCGTTCTCCTGGAGGGACTTGCCGGTCCCATGGATCACAAACAGCAGGACTTCGTCGGCAGGGGGACAAAGAAAATTGATGCCCTTTTGGAACTCATCAACGACCTCCTGGATGTGGCCAAAATAGAGGCTGGCAGGTTTGTGCAGCGCAAGGTTCCCACGGATATTGGCAAGATCCTTGAAGAGTGTATCGGTCTGCTGGAGCCTAGAGCAAAAAACCAGGGCATCGTGCTCAGCTACTCTTGCCAGGACCTGAAACCGATTCATGCTGACCCCAAAAACATGGAGGAAATCTTCAACAACCTGATCAACAATGCGATAAATTATTCCCCAGACGGGGGCCAGGTGACGGTAGCGGCAAAAGGCCTGGGCGAGTACGTTGAAATCAAGGTGACGGATACGGGAGTGGGAATTCCTCCCGAAGAACTTTCTAAAATATTCGACAAATTTTATAGGGTCAAGCATCGCAAAACCCGCCAAGTGATGGGCACTGGTTTGGGGCTTGCCATCGTGAAGGGCGCTGTGGAGGCGCATCACGGAACGATTGATGTGGAAAGTGTTGTGGACAAAGGGACAACCTTCAGGGTTCTCCTTCCGGCCATGACATAATCCTTTGCGGGGTAATTGCAAACGGGCTGAATGCGTCTTTTGAGGACAGGTTTCGACGGCGAAAAAATAGAACCGGTCGTGATGCGAAACGGGGGCTGAGGTTCTTTATGGTATGGCGAAGTCAATGACTCAAGCAATAAGAATTCTTTTGGTGGATGATGAGGCGATGATCAGAGAGTCGTCGAGGCGACTCCTCAGTGCAAGGGGTTTTCAGGTTTTGGAGGCAGAAAACGGCCAGGCAGCTCTCGATGTCCTCTCAAAAAGCTTGATCGACATTATCCTTCTCGATTTGAAAATGCCCGTCATGGGGGGCGAGGAGTTTCTCAGGGTGATTCGGGCCTCTCATCCTGATATCCCCGTGATCATCATCACGGGACACGGTACCTTGGATACTGCGGTAGAGTGCATGAAAAAGGGTGCCTATGACTTCATTACCAAGCCCTTTGAAATCGATCACTTTCTTCTCACCATCGACAAAGCGATTGAGAAAAGGAATCTCGAACAGAAGAGCAAGCAATATCAAGAGGAAACGGTCCGTAACCTCATTGAACTCAGCACAGAAAAGAAAAGACTCGAAACCATTATCACGTGTATGGCCAACGGGCTCATGGTGACCAACAGAAACATGGAGATCGTCCTCCACAATCCCGCACTGCTCCGGCACCTCGGAATTTCAGAAGACCTGAGCAATCCCATTCCTGTGAGCCAGGTTCTCCATGACGAAACCCTGGTCGAGACCTTGAAGCGAATTCAGAGCGGACAAGTTCCGGAAAAGGAGTTCTTTTCCCAGGAAATTCATGTTGGGAGCAAGATCCTGAGAGCCATTTCCACCCCGACTCTCGGCCCTGACAGGAATGTTTTCTGGGCCGTGGCAGGAACGGTTACAGTGCTGGAAGATGTGACGGCCTTCAAACAACTCGACCAGATCAAATCCGATTTCCTGAACATGGTGGCCCATGAGCTCCGGAGTCCCCTCGTCTCCGTCAGACAACTCAACAGTGTTCTTCTTGAAGGCCTTGCCGGTCCATTGCTGGGAAAGCAGCAAGACTTCGTCAGGAAAACCGTGAATAAAATCGATGCGCTTCTGGGCCTCATCAATGATCTCCTTGATGTGGCGAGACTCGAGGCGGGCAGGCTGGTCCGGCAGCAGGCGGCGGTGGATGTGGGAAAAATCATCGAAGAAATGGTCACTCTCATGGAACCGCGAGCAAAGGAGCAAAACATCGATCTTACATACTCCTGCGGAGACCTAAAGCCCATCCTGGCAGACCCCAAGAACATCGAAGAGGTTTTGAACAACCTCCTGAGTAATGCCATGAACTACTCCCCTGACGGGGGGAAGGTCACTGTTGCGGCACAAGGCGTAGACCAGTTCATCGAAATCAAGGTGAGCGACACGGGCGTCGGAATCCCAGCGGAAGAAATTCCCAAGATATTTGAGAAATTTTACCGAGTCAAACATCCCAAGACCCGTCATATTACAGGCACAGGGCTAGGTCTTTCCCTGGTGAAAGGGATTGTCGAGGCCTATCATGGAAGTATTGGTGTGGAAAGTGTGCCAGGCAAAGGCACGACCTTCACCATCATCCTGCCCGCAATGAAAACAGAAGGTTGACGCGGGAGACGTAACTGTTGCCAAAATGGGCGGCTTAGAGTAAAAGATCCGAGTGACCACCGGACGTTCCCCATTATTCTGGAGGTTTGGGAGATGCCACTACAGGACAGAATTAGATCAGGGCGATTTGTCATTCTGGGAGAATTTGAGCCCCCCAAAGGAACCGATTTCTCACCGCTCCTCAAGAGCGCCACAGCTGTCAGAGGCCGCGTGAACGCCATCGTGATTCCTGAAATGGCCAACGCCGTCCTCAAGGCAAGCTCCCTGGGAGGGTGCGCGTTTTTTCGGCAAGAAGGCATCGAGACGGTCTTGCAGGTCTGCTGCCGGGACAGGAATCGCCTTGCCCTTCAATCCGATATTCTCGCAGCAGCTGCGTTGGGAGTAAAGAATGTCATGGCTGTGCAAGGCGAGGATATCCGCTTTGGAGACCATCCACAGGCGAGGGCGGTGAATGATCTGGACCTCATGGGACTCCTTGAAACGCTTCAGAAACTCCAAGGGGGCAAAGACTTGGCCGGCATCGAGCTGAGGGGAAGCCCGAGCTTTTGCGTCGGCTCCACCCTCGACACAGGCGCTCCTGGCGGGCTCCTCACCATCGAACTGGAAAACCTGCGAAGAAAAATCGACCTCGGCGTGGAGTACGTTGTCACCAATCCTATTTTCGATATTCGCCTGTTTGAGCAATTCATCAAACGGTTGCAGGCGATCAAGATCGCTGTCATACCCACGGTGCTGCTCCTCAAATCTGCGGGCATGGCGCGCTACATCGACCGAAACATCAAAGGCATCTCCATCCCCTTTGAGATGATCAGGGATATCCAAAAGGCGCCTGATAAAGTGAGAGAGTGTGTCAAGATTGCGGCTGGAATCATCAAGGGGATCAGGGATATGGGAATGGCGGGCGTTTTAATCTCCACGGTAGGCTGGGAAGATAAGCTTTCGCAGATCCTGGACGAAGCAAAACTGTAAGAGATAAAGGGAGAAGGAAAATGGCAAAGCAGGCAGATCGAGCATCTGGGTCAGTCATGATCGTAGGGGGCGGTATTGCGGGTATGCAAGCTGCTCTGGACCTTGCTGATTCCGGATACTTTGTTCATCTGGTAGAGAAGACATCAGCCATCGGCGGTGTGATGAGTCAGTTGGACAAGACATTCCCTACCAACGATTGCGCTATGTGAATCATCTCTCCCAAACTGGTCGAGGTCGGCCGGCATATCAACATCAGCATCATTACGTTTGCTGAAATTGAACGAATCTCAGGTTCCCGCGGGAACTTCACGGTCACACTCCGTAAAAACCCGCGCTACATTGACACCTCAAAGTGCACGGCGTGCGGAGACTGCGCAAGCGTTTGCCCGGTGACCCTGCCCAGTGAGTATGACCACGCTCTTACAACGAGAAAAGCAGCCTATAAGAAATATGCCCAAGCTATGCCGAGTGCGTATGCGATCACCAAAAAAGGGGTATCACCGTGCAAAGCCAAGTGTCCAGCTCATATCAGCGTCCAAGGATATGTGGCGTTGGCGGCCCAGGGAAAGTTTCGCGAGGCCCTGAGACTCATCAAAGAGGAGAACCCTCTCCCAGCCATTTGTGGAAGAGTGTGCCATCACCCATGTGAATCTGCCTGTACCCGGAACACGATAGATGAGCCGGTAGCTATAAATCCCCTAAAGCGCTTTGTTGCAGACCTCGACCTAAACGCTGAAACGCGCTATCAACCAGGGGTGAAAGAAAAGAAGCAGGAGAAGGTTGCCGTAATCGGCTCCGGGCCGGCAGGTCTTTCCTGCGCCTATTATCTTGCCAGGGAAGGCTACCAGGTAACCATATATGAGAGGTTGCCCGTGCCAGGTGGCATGTTATCTGTGGGTATCCCTGAGTATCGTTTGCCCAGGAAAGTCATCGAAGCAGAAATCCACATCATCAGGGACATGGGGGTACAAATTGAGCTGGGTGTGGACATCGGAAGAACCACAACGACTGAACAGCTCCGCAGAAAAGGCTACAGGGCCATATTCCTGGGCATTGGCGCCCAAGAGTGCAAGAAACTCGGCATTGAGGGCGAAGAACTCCGTGGCGTCTATCCCGGGCTCGATCTCCTGAGGGACGCAAACCTTGGCAAGCCCGTTCATCTTGGGAAACGTGTGGCCGTTATCGGCGGCGGTAATGTGGCCATGGACTGTGTTCGCACCGCTCTGAGGCTCGGTTCGGAACAAGCCTTTGTGATTTACCGCCGCAGCTTGGAGGAAATGCCTGCTAACGAAGAAGAAATCACAGAGTGCGAAGAAGAGGGAATCCAGATCCACACTCTGACCAATCCTAAACGCATCCTCGGAATCAACGGGAATGTCACGGCAATCGAGTGTATCCGGATGAAACTGGGCGATCCTGATGAAAGTGGTCGACGACGACCCATTCCAATAGAAGGATCTGAGTTCATTATCGAATTAGATGCAGTGATACCGGCCATAGGCCAGGAATCAGACTGGGCATGCCTCGGCCCGGAGTGTGCGTGCACGCTGTCACCCTGGGGCACGGTCAATGTGGATCCCCTCACTCTTCAAACGGATGATGCCGACATCTTTGCGGGAGGAGATGCTGTTACAGGCCCGAAAACAGTCATCGAGGCGATTGAGGCGGGGAAACAGGGTGCCATTTCGATTCATCGGTACATTCAAGGTCAGGATCTTCGCAAGGGCAGAGAAAAAGAATGGGAGGCCGTAAAAGACATCAGAACCGAGGGCTATGACCGCATACCACGGACACAGATGCCCCGCCTTGACCCGCGAATCAGAGCGAGCAATTTCGAGGAAGTCCAACGAGGTTTCACCGAGGAACAGGCTATCGCAGAGGCCAGAAGATGCATTGCCTGCGCGATTTGCTCTGAGTGTTATCAGTGCGTGGAAGCCTGCCGGCCGGGTGCTGTCACACTTGAAACGCATCTGCAAAAACCTGAGACGCTCGTATTGCAGGTGGGTTCCGTCATCCTCGCGCCGGGTTTTCAACCATTCGACCCGTCTCGGTTCGAAGCGTACAATTATGTAAGTCATCCCAATGTCGTGACGTCGATGGAGTTCGAGCGGATTCTTTCCGCCACAGGCCCTACTATGGGTCACATTCTCCGCCCCTCGGATCAAAGGGAGCCCAGGAAGATTGCATGGCTTCAGTGCGTGGGATCGAGGGACATGAACCGATGCGACCATGGATACTGCTCTTCCGTATGCTGTATGTACGCCATTAAAGAAGCCGTCATCGCAAAGGAACACCTCGGAGGTGATCTGGACTGTACCATCTTTTTCATGGATATGAGGACCCATGGTAAAGATTTCGAAAGATACTACAATGATGCACGAGACAAGCGGGGAGTCCGTTTCATCCGGTCGCGGATCCATAGTATTGATCCTGCCGGAGATACGGGAAGCTTGCTCCTCAGGTATGCAAACGAGGGAGGAGAGTTCAAGGAGGAGCTTTTCGATATGGTGGTTCTTTCCGTGGGCATGGAGACATCGACTGATGTCCTGGATCTGGCAGGGAAGCTGGAGCTAGACCTCTCCCAGGGACAGTTCTGCAGTACGAAGCCGTTTCAGCCCGTAAACACTTCCAGGGAAGGAATCTATGTTTGTGGTGCTTTTCAGGGGCCAAAAGATATCCCTCAATCCATCATGGAGGCGAGCGCAGCAGGCTGCGCAGCCAGCATGGACCTGAGCGCTGCCCGGTGGAGTGCTACAAAGACAAGAACGATTCCAGAAGAAATCGATGTGGCATCAGCAGAGCCGCGCATCGGCGTATTCGTTTGCAATTGCGGAACCAACATCGGTGGCATCGTGAATGTGCCCAGTGTCGTTCAGTACGCCTCCACCCTACCCCACGTCGTCCATGTGGAGCAAAACCTCTTTACCTGCGCGCAGGATACGCAGGATCGGATGAAATCCGTTATCAGCGAGCACAATCTCAACCGAGTCGTTGTGGCAGCCTGCTCGCCCAGAACCCATGAGCCTCTGTTTCAGGAGACCCTGCAAGCATGCGGGTTGAATAAATTCCTGTTCGAGATGGCGAACATTCGAAACCAGGACTCGTGGGTTCACGGCAGCGATCCCGCATCGGCCACAGACAAAGCCAAAGACCTTGTGCGGATGGCTGTGGCAAGGGCGGCGCTTCTCCGCCCGCTGAAGGCCAAGAAGATATCCATCAACAAACGGGCTCTCGTCATCGGCGGTGGCATTTCCGGCCTGACTGCCGCCCTTGGCCTAGCTGAACAGGGCTTTGAGGCGGTGATCGTGGAAAAGGAACGCAATCTGGGCGGCATTGCGAAGGATTTGAGCCATACCATTGAAGGAGCGAACATCCCGGATTATCTCCTGGAACTCATGGATCGGGTTACCCACCATGAAAAGATCCAGGTTCTGACTGAATCCCTCATCGTGGGATTCAGCGGATTCAAGGGCAACTTCACCACGGAAATCATGGTGGGTCCCGGCATGTATGAAAGGAAAATCGATCACGGCGCTGTGATCGTGGCTACCGGTGCGAACGAGTATAAGCCCCAGGAGTACCTCTACGGCAAAGATCAGAGGGTTCTGACCCAGATTGAACTGGGAAAGCGGCTGGATGAGCGGGGAGCGGATGACATCAAGCACGTGGTGATGATCCAGTGCGTCGGCTCCCGAAACGACGATTATGCCAACTGCTCGCGTATCTGCTGCCAGACGGCGGTCAAAAATGCCCTCTCCATCAAGGAACTCAATCCAGCCGCTGAAATCTACATCCTTTATCGGGACATCCGCACCTATGGAGAGCTTGAATACTACTATCGGGAGGCGAGAAGGCAAGGAGTTCACTTCTTCCGCTTTGATCGCAACGAGCCACCTGAACTTTCCGTCGCCGAGGACGGCCTATTCCTGACATTCAAGGATCAGGTGCTCCAGAGAAACCTGCGGGTTCCTGCAGATATCCTCGCTTTGAGCGCCGGGGTCAGAGCTGCCGATACAGAGGAGTTGGCCGCCATCCTCAGACTTGCGCGGAATCAGGATGGGTACTTCATGGAGGCTCATGTCAAATTGCGTCCTGTGGACATGGCTACGGACAGCGTGTATGTGTGCGGCACAGCCCACAGTCCGAAACTCATCTCAGAATCCATATCCCAGGCCATGGCTGCGGCATCCCGTGCCGCTACGTTCCTCTCCCAATCGGAAATTACCCTGTCTGCGGTGACGGCGACTGTGGACCAGGACAAATGCGCCTCATGTCTCATCTGCGTCCGGGTCTGCCCGTACACTATCCCCAGAATCAACAAGGAGGGAGTGAGCGAAATCGATGAAGCCTTGTGTCGCGGTTGCGGTGTTTGTGCGGCCGAGTGTCCGGCGAAAGCCATCCAACTCAGCTGGTATGAAGATGACCAGGTATTGAGCAAAGTCGATGCTTTGCTCGAGGGAGTCCTGTAATGGAGAATTTCCAGCCCATTATCATCGCCTTTTGTTGTCAGTTCTGAGGTTATTCGGCTGCGGACCTGGCAGGTTCGATGCGGCTGCAGTATCCGAGCAATGTGAAAATCATCATTCTTCCCTGCACTGGGAAGGTTGATCTGATTCATATTCTCAGGGCTTTTGAAAAAGGAGCGGACGGCGTTTATGTGGTGGGGTGCCTCGAGGGGGCATGCCAGTTTACCAGCGGAAACCTGAGGGCCCGAAAAAGGGTGGAACAAGCTCGCGAGATCCTCGAAAAGATCGGCGTGGGCGGAGAGAGGGTGCAGATGGTTAACCTCTCATCGAGCGAAGCCCCACGGTTCGTTCAGATCGCCCAGGAGATGACGGAGAAGATCAAGCTTTTGGGGCCCAACCCCATCAAAATTGCAAAGAAGAGGATGGCTGCCTGAAGTGAGAGCTGATCCCGAGGAAAGTCGAGAAAGAGAGGTTTCAGCATATGATTGTGGCGAAGAAGAAGCCGATTGAAGAGGTCATTGAAGAACTCAAGGACTACACTAGAATCCTGATCGTGGGTTGCAACGAGTGCGTCACAGTCTGTGAGGCGGGTGGCAAGAAAGAGGTCGCCGTTCTCGCTTCGGCGCTGCGCATGTATTTCATGAACCAGGGAAAGGATGTCAGAATTGACGAAGTGACCCTGGAACGCCAGTGTGATCATGAATACCTCGAAGAAGTGAGAAAAATGATAGATCAGTACGATGCAGTGCTTTCCCTCGCCTGCGGCGTGGGGGTCCAGTTCATGGCGGAGAAATATGCCCGCACCCCGGTATTCCCGGGAGTGGATACGTCTTTTATGGGTGTAACTCAGGAGAGAGGCGTCTGGACTGAACGCTGCCAGGGTTGCGGGCAGTGTATCCTTGCCAAGACCGCCGGCATCTGCCCCGTCTCCCGATGCGCGAAGAGGCTTTTCAACGGTCCTTGCGGCGGTTCCACCAAAGGGAAGTGTGAAATCAGCCGGGAAGTGGATTGTGCCTGGCAGCTCATCATCGATCGTCTCAAGGAACTGGGAAGGTTCGACCTATACGAGGAAATGATGCCTGTCAAAGACTGGTCTACGGAGCGGGCCGGAGGCCCCCGGAGAATAACACGGGAGGATGTGAGATGATCGCGGAGATCAAGACACCGAGCAAACTTGAAAAGATTCTTAAGGCGGGCCATCTCGCCGTTACCTCGGAATGCGGGCCTCCCAGAGGGAGTGATGCGCAGCACCTCAAAAAAAAGGCGGAAATGATCAAAAACTATGTGGATGGCATCAACATCACCGATAATCAGACGTCGGTTACGCGCTTGTGCAGCCTTGCCTCTGTGATTCACCTGAAGCTGATGGGCCTGGAACCTATTCTTCAAATGGTCACCCGCGACCGAAACAGAATCGCCTTGCAGAGCGATATTCTCGGCGCCGCATCTTTTGACATCTTCAACATCCTCTGCCTTTCAGGGGATCATCAAGTCTTCGGCGACAACCCAAAAGGTCAAAACGTATTCGACCTCGACTCCATGCAGCTCCTTCAGACTGTGCGGCACATGAGGGACCAGGGAAAATTCCTGGGAGGCGATCCGATCGAAAAGCCGCCGCGGATGTTTACCGGCGCAGCAGCCAATCCCTTTGCCGATCCCTTCGAGATCCGGGTTCCTCGACTCGCAAAAAAGATTGCAGCTGGCGCTGAATTCATCCAGACCCAGTGCATTTTCAATGTTGAAAAATTCGACCTTTAC
>JAHECH010000428.1 GCA_024641835.1 Deltaproteobacteria bacterium | reverse complement strand
AGTGGACAGATTAGCCCGGAATGGGTGGACGGATTAAATCGGAATCAGTGGACGGATTGGATCGGAATAGGTGGACAGATTAGCCCGGAATGAGTGGACAGATTGGGCCGGAATACGCAATACCTAAATTGAGCGATTTTCTCGGTGTCATTGGGGGCGGTATAAGCTTTCCCATAACACTTCTACCTTCCATTTTTGTTGAGAAAATGATATGTTATTTCTATGAATTTTTTAGAAATTTTTATTTTATCCACACAAACAGCGAAGAACTGCTCCCAACTATGCCTGATTTATCTGAAAGCGGGACGCTGACATGAAAACAATCCTTCTAGTCCATGACCAAAAGGAATTCCACCGTATTGTAATCGACGGTTTGAAAGCTTATGGATCGGTTACAGCGAAATCCACTGAGGATTTTCTTGTCAAGTCCGCCTCCAACGCCAAGGAGGCTTTGAATGTTTTGAATAGATTCAAGGTTGACCTTATTGTGATGGACATCGACGGACCGGCCATCGGTGGGTTTGAACTCTTGATCTGCATGAAGAAGAGCGACCACAGGGATATTCCAGTGATTGTTGTGACAGCTTCCGACTCTCCTGAAATCAAGACCTGGCTGAAGCAAGCCGGCGTATTGCATCATCTCAAAAAGCCGTTTATCCTTTTGGAGTTGCTCGAAAGGGTACAGCATGCGCTGGATGAGAGGTCCAAAGGCCTCATCAGCGACTTCACTTTGGCTAATTTCCTTCAAGCAGTTCAAATGGAGGAAAAAACTTGTACGCTCGTGATTACTTCGAAAGGGAAGACCGGGTACTTGCATTTGAAAAATGGGCAGTTGATCGATGCTGAAGCTAATGCCTTGACCGGTGACAGTGCCGCCATCGAGATCCTCGGGTGGGAGAGTACGGCGCAGATAAAGATTGAAGAATTAAATAGCAATAGAAGGACAATCCATGCCCCCCTTATGCAAATGCTAATAGAAGCCGCCAGGGTCACAGATGAAAGGGACGATGCCACCTCCCTTCATGACTCGTTATTCAATGAGGCAGTCACACTGGCTGAAGGCCATTACTACAACAAAGCTCAGGAAAAGCTGGCGGCGTTCTTGAAGGCGTACCCGAGGAGCCACAAGGGTTGGCTGTGGTATTCGCGCGTCAGCAGCAACATGAAGTCCATAGAAAGGGCCCTGGGCAATGCGGGGAAGATCGCCCCAAACGAGCCTGATGTCGTAGAGGAGATCAATAAAGTCGAACTTGCCAAGAAGACATTGAGAAGCGAACAACTCCGGCGTTGCCCCTTTTGCTGGGCACCGGGGGATGTGAAGGCCTTTGAATGCCCATATTGCCGGGCACATCTCTTTGTTCATGAAGGATTACTGGCTTGCACGAAGGCTGCAAATCAGGGAATACTTCAACAGGCAATCGATAGATACACGAAGGTGGCTACAAGGGAAACCAATCCTGCTGCTCACTATTATCTTAGCATTGCCCATTTCAACCTTGGAAAGTGGGAAAAAGGACTCGATCAGTTAAACAACACCGTCAAAATGTTCCCGGATAAGAAGTTCTATGCCGAGCAGCTGCACATGCTAATCAATCTTCTCTCCTCCAGTGAAGATATGTTTGCTCAAGAGACAGTGGTGAAAGAAAAGGTGCCCGGTTCTGCGCCGGCAACAGTAGCGAAAGCCGACAAAAAGAAGATACTTCTCGCGGAAAGCAGCCCTCCGATACGAAAGGCTATATCCATAGCCTTTGCCAGAAGAGGGTACGACGTCATAGAGGCGGGCGACGGCCTTGAGGCTTTGAACCAACTGGATAAGACAAAACCAGACTTGATCCTCATGGATATTACCCTGCCTAAACTGGACGGTTACAAAGTGCTTTCCATCATCCGCGAGAATTCCGACCTTACGGGTATTCCTGTCATCATATTGACTGGCAAAGAAGGGGGTGCCAGTAACGTAGAGGGGAAATTGGCCGGTTCTGTAGCTTATTTGAGCAAGCCCTTTGATCTATCGAAACTGCTAGAGACCACTGAGAACTATCTTAAATAGGATTAGTTCAGCCCCTTTAGATGAGAGGGCGATAGCGGGTTCAGTAGAAGTGCTCACGATTCAAAAGGAAGAAACCGGCAGAGCGGGGACCGGTTTTGTAATACTGATATTTCATACTCAAGGAGAAACATCCTTTGATGATGGAAGAGAAAACCTTCGTCTTGGATGAAGATGCGCAAAGGCTCTACGAACAGATTGAAGGGATAGAGTTTGAAAGGCTGACGACTCTCGGCGAGGCCTTGAGCAAGGAAGAAAGAAAGCTGAATGTTTGCCGCGGCCTCCTTGGGAAGCTCGCACACCTTGTGGCCGCATGTCTCAAAGATACCCATTTAATGAAAGATGCGAAGACGGCGAAAGGGTTCCTTAATGAACTCTTGGCGGTTCTCCAGGAGCTTGGCCGGATGCCAGGTCACGACGGAAAGATCCTCATACGTCATAGGGGGCTCCTGATAGGCACAAAGGCATCAGAAAAGATTGATTACGTTGTTTTATTTGGCAACATCATTTTTGATATAGCCACTGCTGCGGCCATGGTCAAGAGCCTTGAGGACGTCCCGACCGATCTTCAAACAAAATTGACTAGGGCCTTTCAGGTCTTTTCGGACCACGGAGTTAACTCGTTTTTTTTGCATATACCCGAGGAGTCCCCTGCCTGTTCGGACGCTATGCAGATTGCGTTGCACATCCTGTCTTACTACAGTCAGGCTATGAGACCGGGCTCTTCAGCGATGTTTGAAAAGACCCCCTCTGAGACATCTTTTCCGTTGATTCATGATGAGAGGAGTAAACCCGACCTGAACCTGACCCTGCTTGCTGGAGTTAACGGTACGAACCCTGAAACGATGAAAACCGTGGTGCAGAAGGTTGACACCTGGATGCGTAGACCGGATTATGTGGCATCAGAAGAACAGTTTCCGAGCGTCTACAATGCCATCCTGGGTATCAAAAGTCTTCGGAAGAGGCTAATCCCTCCTCCCATCGAGGTGAACAACATCAAGTGGTTGATTGTGGACAATGAGCGGGAGTTCGTTTCAAAGCAAAAGTCCGAGGTCGCCCGGCTGGTGGCGGGCGAGTATGGCAACTCCCCTCAAGAGATGGCCCGCATTGTTGGGAGTGTATACGGAGATGATTTTCAGCAGATCGATCCACAAAATCTTGGAGAGCGCCTCCGGCTGGCCTCGAATCTCTTGACATTCATTGAAAAGACTGATGCGAGCCAGCCCGTGATGGACGAAGTACTTGACAATGTTGAAAGTCGCTTAGATAAGGTTTCTGACCATGTCTATGAAAGCCTTGAGGTCCATGACGGTGTAATCAAAGCCAAAACCGGAGAAACAGAGACGACGATAGGAAGAATCCATTCAAAACTGAAGACGATGGTAGGCTTTTTCCAGGCACGATCAGCCATCAAAAAGAAAATGAGAAACGTGGCACAGCGAGGCATAAGCTTTGATGCATATGACTACAACATCATTGCAAAGGACTTTGGCATTTCTGTAAATGAGGCAAAGGAGCTCATCGAGTTATTTAAGACTTGCTTTGACAAGCAAGGCTGTTTTATCAGGGTAGCCTTTGAAAGAAAGACCCCTGAATTAGCCAAGTATGGAAAGAAAGTTTTCATGTTTTTGTGGCAGTACCTTAAGACGATGGTGCAACGCGAGGATCGGATAGCTTTTCTGAATGCTCTCCAGCTACTGGTCGTCCGCCTGGAAGAAACTGAGAGTATCCTTACGGCCCTACTTTCGGACTTTTTCGATGACCCTAAGGCGGTTACCTTTTCTGACCAGTGTGCCCTCGTGCTACTCACTTTATTCGTCACCAAGTACAATAAAGAATTTGGTAAATATATCGAAATTACCCCAGAGGAGGTTCTTAAGATCAGCAAAGGACTGGATACCAAAATGGTGGCTGCCACGTCGAAGCTGATCGAGACCAATCAGGAGAAGTTTTTTGAAAAGGTCAAAACGATTCACAGAGAACTTATTCATGCCCTCGATTCCGAAAGGACTGAAGGAGAACAGATGCTTTTTCGCGACATGTTCTTTCTGGAAAGAGAAGTCTACATATTCCTCTCTCTCGTAGGGGGAAACACGGCCCGCGCTTTGATAAGAAGTGCAGCCCAGGTATACGGAGATCCGAAAGGAAAGATCTATCTGCTTAAAGAAGGCCAGCGCTTCCTCCCGAGCCTTCTGCAACTTCTGAGAATAGTGAGTCGAGGGTTGGGAAGAGTGGGGGGGAAAAAAGACCTGAGTCTTTTGGAAAAAATTAGAACACAGGAAGAAGAATTTCTTGAAAGAATTGGCGGAGAAAGACACAAGAAGTATGTCGAGCTGACTATGAAGTGGGTAGAGGCATCCATGCAAAGGATTGCTGCGGGAAATTGAAATGGGGTCAGGTCTACACAGGCTGTTGCCCAAATCCTCCGGCGCCAGCAAGTGTACTATGAGAAATCTCTTGGACATTGGGCACCAGCCCGTCAAGACCTGACACCTAATTCACGGATAAGCCGTGTAGTGAGGCCGGTGGTGTCAGCGAGCGCTATTCACAGAAGCCATTGTATATATCTCTCTATCTGTGCTATATATATTTTGGATAGCTGGAATAAAAAGGTGAGGAGAAACGCTATGCACAGGGTTAAATCATTCGTAGGTGCGGTGATCATCGTCATGGTGCTTTCGACTGGTGCGCTGGCAGGGAGCCAGGCGTTGACCTTTGACAGCAACAAT
>JAHECH010000427.1 GCA_024641835.1 Deltaproteobacteria bacterium | reverse complement strand
GGTGAACTGAATGATCCACTTTCTGTATTCGGGGCCTGCGAAATCACAACAAATATTTCCCCGTCTGGCATGAAGCTTTACGAGCCGAGGCATGATCTCTTGACGAAACATCATGCGGATATGATCCTTGTCCTCATCAGTAAGAACGAGCTTTAAATGGGTTTCGGGTTCTTGTCTCGAATTCATCATCGGTGGGCTCGGGGGTGTTTTCAGAGCGGAAATTCTTCTGGCCGAGAGGGGGACTTTTCAAGCTTCCCGGCTTAAAACCATGTCAATCCCTCGTGTATCCAGGAAGCGTAAGAGAAGTGCAGCTATTCCCGGAGCCGCAGGATCTGGTCGTCACTTTCGGCTTCTTGGCTCCACGGGGAAGTCCCATCATATGATTCGTCCTGCTTACGACTCTTTCGCAGGATATGGACTGGCAGCCCGGACACTCTAGGTTTACGTTTTCGTCAGATCGCACGAAAATTTTCTCAAAAACATTGCCGCACTCCGTGCACCTGAACTCAAAGATCGGCATGCTTGCATCTCCTCAACAGCCAGTTCAAAAATTCATTCGAATAAACTATAGTTACTGACGTGAAAAAAGTCAAACAGATCATCCTCTCCTTTCATCCCTGTTTCACAGCAGGGCACCAGATCATTCTGGCCGATCGCAAACTGGCTTCCGGAGACCACCGATGGATCCGCCGGGCAGACGCCATCATTCTCCCTCAGGGTTGCTCTCGGGAACTCTACGGGGCTTGCAGAGAGTCTGGCGCTCAAGTTTTCCCAAACTACGACATGAGGTTTAGATACCCCGGGAAATTGGGGCAAACTCTTCTGTTCGAGGAGTTTCGTTTCCCGCATCCCGAGACCAAGCCCTGGTCATCAGTCTATGAGCTGAGAGGATTCATCCGGAGGGGAGGAAAACTCTCCCATTCTTTCCCTTTCCTTATCAAGGCGGGTGAAAGCCATGAGGGGGAGGGAATTTTTCTGATCACCGACTCTGGCGAGCTCGAATTCGTTTTAGAGATTCTTGCTGCCTGGGAAAAAACAGGGCAATCAGGCTTTATCTCTCAGGAAATGGTTCAGACCGATGGGAATGTGCTCCGGGCCGTCATCTTGGGGAGGCAAACCATCACCTATTGGAAAAGACGTGACAATGCAGGTGAATCCATCATCACCATCAGCCGTAATGCACGAGTGGATAGAAGTTGGAGAAAAGACCTGCAGAAAAAAGGGCGGTCTGAGGCGAGGAGGATTTCTAAGAAGGCGGCTATCGATCTGGCAGCTGTTGATTTCGTCTTCTCCATGAGAGATCCCGATCCCCAGCCCTTGTGCCTTGAAATCAACTATTATTTTGGAAGGCGCGGCCTTGGAGGTTCGCTGAACTATTACCGGTTGCTCCATAACACCATCAAGGAATGGCTTCGGGAGAGAGGCTTTGATCCAGGTTCTGTCAAGCTCGTATGATGCCGTATCCCGCTTCTAGCTCTGTCCCTACTAAAGAAAAGGCTTGAGGTTAGCAAATGACTTTCACGTATACCTTCCTGGAGCGGGGGCCGTCGAATTCACAGAAAAATATCTTCTGCCAGGTCCCCAGGACTAACCTGCCGTTTTCCACAAGCACCGAGAGAGAGTTACCCATGAGGGAAGCCTTGATGTGACTATCCGCATTTCCTTCGGTGTGGCGATAACCTCTACGGCTGGGAACCAGTTCACTGAGCTTCGCCATGATGTCCTCACAGACATCGGGATCAGCTCCTTCATTGATGGTTATCCCTGCGGTGGTGTGGGGAACATAGACCGCACAGATGCCGTCCTGAATTCCTGTGTTTGAAACCTCCTTCTGAACAGACGAGGTGATGTCTATCATGTCTATTCGGTGAGTTGTCTTCACGCTGAGAGCTATGGGCATGATATGCCTCCTTTCCCGATATATTCATGATAAGAATCGCAGCCTGTAAGGGTAACCTCAAAGCAATCCTTCAAATAATAGTGCGAATGAAAATCTAGCGCAGGATGATCCTCGAAGGAGATTGATCTGGTGACATTGTGTCCTGTGTTGTCTTTCCTCTGAAATAGAGCATCAGGCTCTTCTCCAGGAGAGCTGATAGAAAAGGATTCACTTTGAGGATGGAGTCTTTTTCGTCCAGAGACATGGCACATGCAAGCGCAATCCGAGCGTAAGGCTCTTCTCCCGACTTCAGGAAAACGTAGGCCATCTCCTCCAGCCTTTGTTTTATTATTGCCCGTCTCGCCTCCGGGTAGAGTTTGCCAATGGAGGCTTGTTTGATCTGATGGATCCGCTCTACCCTATGGATTTCCGAAATCAGGATCCGGCTCTGCTCAGCCTGGTTGATTTCTTCAATGACCGGCCCCAGCTCTTCGGGAGCCACGGTCCATGTGGCCATGCGGTCGTGGTTGAGAAGTCTCTGGATTTGGGATTCCGTGAGGGTTGGCTTAGAAGCCGGATCTGAGGCGAACTGCTTGTAGGCTATCGGCTTTTCCAGCGGACCAGCATGATCGAGAAGCCAGGGTCTCAAACGGACATAATCGCCCGAAGACTCGCCTGCGCCCGTTCTCAGGCCATACGCTCTTTCGAGGAGCGCCGCTGCATGAGATAGACTCGTCTCAACCATGGAAGGAACTTTTTCAAAGAAGATCTTTTGCACCTCCTTAGCATTTTTTCTGCTATATCGGCCAAAAGTGAACTCAAGAATACCATGCTCATCATTGAGCACTCCCATTCCCAGGTTATGCCCCTGTGGAATCTGGGGAACGGTAATGAGAACAGCTCTGCTCCCGACCCCATCAACAGGACCGACGTAAGCTTTGGGCTCTTCCTGTTCAGGCCTTCTCAGGATGACGGGGGCCTTGCTTTTTACATCCAATTCAGGAACAACGACACCTTTCTGCTTCAGTTTAAAAACGGCTTTTCGGACAGCTTTTTGCATCTCTTTTTGCTGGAAGGCCGTGCTGAACGCGCGAAGAAGTTCGGGTACTTTGGTAGATTCGATGGGAAGGTTCTCTATGAGGGCGAGGGCTATGCGGGGATCGGGTATCAGTTCCTGAACGCGCGAGGGGTCGGGTTTCTCGGTGTCACTGAGAAGCGCGTCAAGGAGGGCTTTTTCATCGGCGGATAGCCCTGGCAATGGCTGCGGTTTCGTCTTGAGAGATTTTTTCTTCTTGTGCATTTTTTCGTCTCTATCCTTATTCTGATCCCTCTGCCGAGGTATACCTCTCTATCCTATGAGGTCTGAAAAATCAACAGGAAAGCGGATCGCGGTATTCCTTGACTTACAAAGCTCACGGCTTTTATAGTAGTAGATAGAGTTTTCCCAGGGAAAATAGAGAGAAGTCGCTCCGAACGGTGCTCCATGGCAGGGAATGGTCATCTAGCTGATTTGAGCAGAGAACTTGGGTATGAGTTCAAGGACCCTGAACTGCTCGTTGAGGCGTTTCGGCATTCTTCTTATGCCAATGAGTCGGAAGATACCACCCTCAAGGACAATGAAAGACTTGAATTCCTTGGGGACGCTGTGCTCGATCTTGCCATCAGCGATATTCTGATGAATCTCTTCCAGAATGCAGAAGAGGGGGAGTTGTCGAAATGCAGGGCCTCTGTGGTCAATGAGAAGGGGCTTTTCGAACTGGCGCGCGAGTTGAGACTGGGGGATTACCTCCTTCTCGGAAAGGGAGAAGAACTATCCGGCGGCAGGGAGAAGCCTTCGATTCTTGCAAATACTCTTGAGGCGCTTCTCGGCGCCATTTATCTGGATGCCGGCTTTTCAAGAACAAGGGAGATCATCCACCGGCTTTTCCTCCCTTTCCTCGGAAAGATAGATGTGCAAGGTTTTAACCATGATTACAAAAGCCTGGTTCAGGAACACACCCAAGAAAAGGTTAAGGCGAGGCCTGAATATGCCCTTGTCAGCGAAAGCGGCCCTGCCCACGACAGGACATTTCGCGTAGGCATATACCTTGAGGGCAGGCTCCTCGCCGAAGGTGAAGGAAGAAGCAAGAAAGAGGCGGAGCAAAAAGCGGCGAGAGAGGCATACTTTTGCTTGACCAGAGAACAAGAAAACCCCTAATCGTTCCCATCTTTATCCCTTTTCAGGGATGTCCCCAGCGGTGTGTCTACTGCGAGCAGGAAAAGATAACCGATCAGCCGGTGCTGCCCCTTGACCGTCCTGGTGTTGAACACACGCTGGACATGGCGATTCGTTCTCCGAGATATGAGCATGGGTGGGGTCGTGAAATCGCTTTCTACGGTGGGACTTTTACGCGGTTGCCTTTGGAGAGGATGGTGGATTTGCTGCGGATGGCGGCTCCATACATCCAGAGGAAACTGTTTAATTCTATCAGGATATCCACGCGGCCCGATGCGGTGGAGGAGGAAAGGCTGAAGGTGCTCAAAAAGTTCAGCGTATCAACCGTTGAACTCGGCACCCAGTCCATGAACGACCAAGTCCTGGCCCTCACAAAGCGAGGCCACACCGCCGAGGATACGGTCAGGGCAGTTCGACTCTTGCGGGAATTTGGCTTTCAGGTGGGAATCCAGCTCATGCCAGGGCTGCCTGGGGATTCAGAGATAACGTTTAGGGAGACGGTGGAAGAGGTGCTCAGGCTCCGGCCGGACATGGTGAGGCTATACCCCACCCTGGTGATCCGTGGAACAGAACTGGCTGAATGGTACAAAGAAGGAAAATACCAACCCCTTCGGCTTGAGGAAGCGGTGAGCATTTGCAGGCACAGTTGCAAACGCCTGGAGGGCGCAGGGGTACCCGTGATCAGGATGGGG
>JAHECH010000426.1 GCA_024641835.1 Deltaproteobacteria bacterium | reverse complement strand
GGTCAAAGTCAGGAGGCTCTGCGGGCCGGTCCTCAGCCATGAAGACTTGCCCTACCAGGGCAGGTCTTAAGCCAAAACGTCGAGGAATTGGTGGAGCAAGAACCGCCGAAGGATCGGGAATATGGCCCATAACGGAGATCTCGCCCTGATCTGTGACAGCCCAATCCCTACTGATCAATTCGGGGACATCACCGGAAAAGTGCTCCAGCGCCGAATCCCCAGGAATCCTAGGCAGTTCCTTCCGCGAGTGATCTAACGCCGGTGCTCTGGGATCGGGGGACTCGGGCAATCTTCCCATTACAGGATCCGTTGCGACTATCTGCTCATGATCAGAAGGCCCCGGAGCAATTGTTTCAGAGTCCTTGTTGCTAAGATCCGTAGCCAGCCTTTGTGAGTCCGGTTTCCGGGTCTGTCCAAGGTTTTTCCCACACCGGACGCAATCGCCCGTACCGCTGTTTATTGCGCCACAATAGGGACATCGAGGCATTTTCAGTCCTCACTTTCTCCCCAGACGTCGCGTCGGCTAAAAGGCAGTGCGACCAGTCGCGCCATGTCAGCCACAAACAAAATGTTCAGATGGTCATCCGCGCAGATAGGCCCCAAGGCTGTTCCTAGAGAACTCAAATCCATGTCCAACCAGTGCCGAAAAGAGCGAGAGGAAAGACCGCGAGCAGGGATATGGGCTCCGCAATCTAGGCAAACCCGGCCAGAGTTCCGATCAGCCAGGTGAGCCCCGCACGCAGCGCAGAACCTGTGGTCGGGCGGGAGAAAAAGGTGAAGGCGCCGCATGCCAGCTTCCAGTACGTAAACAACTCCCTTCTTGTCCTGAAAGAAGAAGAGAGGAGGATACTT
The DNA here is from genome assembly GCA_024641835.1 of Deltaproteobacteria bacterium. Classification (GTDB taxonomy): domain Bacteria; phylum Desulfobacterota; class DSM-4660; order Desulfatiglandales; family HGW-15; genus JAHECH01. The sequence continues at coordinate 3,951 of JAHECH010000426.1, read as the reverse complement.
AACAGGGCCAATAAGACGGCTGACTTCTCCTGATTCCAGATCACCCTGCCACAGGCTCATCTGAGAACGATCTGAGAATATTAGGCTTCCATCCTTCAACCACTCAATACGTTCCACTTCCAGGTAAGCGTCCTCGTGGGTAAAGTGAAACCGATTTGAATGTGAGGGAGTTGAAAGCAACAGTTGCCGATGGTCTAATAGCAGAAGTTCTGCTGTTTCCCCTACGGCCTGAAAACCGCAAAGACGGCCTTGTTCTTCAGGAAATCTCACTCTTTCTGGCACGGGGCTTATAGCCCAATCCCTGCAAGACCCCTCATAGAGCGTGCCGTCAGCAACCAGGAAAAAGCATCCAGGTGATGTCCCTGCACTGATCGAGGAAATTTCCTCAAAAGAATGAGGAAACGGATTCAGACGGACTGCATCTGGTTCACCCCAGTGGTCGAGATCCACAACTACGAAATCTTTCCGTGTAATGGCCACCAGAAAAGTCGACTTTTCCACGGTGCAAGGGAGCAACTGAAGAATTTCCTGGACAGACAGGGTAACAGACGAAATCTCTAAGATAGAAGGCTCGTAAATCCATGGAAGCCGCGCGGGTTGGTGCAGACGGATCTTCCATCGTGAGAGCATCGCAGCTCGATCGCTCATCAGCAAGGCCTCACCATAATCGGGCGATGGACGATCCCGCACCGAAAACACTACCGTGGTACCGGCTGCAAACCGCATAGGGCTTGTAGCGAAAGGGTCAAATTCATCCGACCTTCCATTATCCGACGCAGCGAAAGCACGCAATTCACACCTGGGGAACGAAGGAGTAATAAGGCCTTCAATCAAATCCACCAAGCGACCGTGGTAATCTGAACGGCGGACAAAGAACGGTTGACTCCCTTCAACCCAATCCAATAGGACCCTGATATAAATGGCAAACCTCCCACGCACGAAAAAAACCGTTACGAAATACAGAGCAGTGTCAGGAAATCTGCGAGGTAGGGCTGAAACTGGTTATCCCTTAACCGTCTGAGCGTCTCTTTCTGGTTGGTCGGATGTCCCAAGGCTCTTAACACCTGATTAAGAACCCAGCGACAGAGCGGCTCGTGGCGAGTCAGAGCGCTAACAAATTCTTGCGGGGAGAAGTGCCGAAGCCCCGGCACTCCCTCGGAAAAAAATGTCTCGCAAAACCCGTATCTGCTCGCTGCGAACTGGTCATAGAGGCTGATGGCAAAAGCGTATTGTCCGCTGCCATCCTTCAAAATAAGGTCTCTGTCCTCTGACCATTGCACAGCTTCTTCGATCGTGGCCTTGTTTTCCAGGATCTTCTCCCTCTGTTCATCGGTAATACCTTCTCGTAATAAGGCAGCCTTGAGGGTCCCAAAAAGGCTCCTTTCTCTGCGCAAGCGCTCTATCAGTGCATTTCTGTCGAAACTCTTTCCCCTTGGCTGATAGTCATAAAAGAAGCTCTGAACCCTCTTTGGGAGATCGGACAGCACTTCTTCTTCGAAATAAACAGTCTGGCCGGGGGCTGGTGATACGCCCAGTGGAACTGCCTTAGAGTATAGGATACCCAACTTCAGCGCTTCATCGAAGAGTTCCTGCGCTTCTTTGGACGTGGGAAGAGGAGCCCACTCTTGATAAGGTTCCATCATCGCATCCAGGGATTTAACCCTGAACAGATGCAGCGGCCAGCGCTGCCGTCTTTGAGGGACATATGCCAGTTGGTACCAGGCTTTGACGCCGGCCAAAGAGCTTATTGGAAATCCTAAAGTGATGGACAGCAAGGTTGCTTGGTTAGGAGGACCTCCCGACTCCAGGCTTACTCCCCTAAGGTTGAGGACTCCATCCCAGCTATGGTTTCCCCGGGTGCGGCAGCCAGCGATCACATACCGCAAGGCCTCAGGGAGAAAGCCGTGGAAAAGCACACTCACGTTCGCCTTGTTTTTCCAGTTGCGGATCTTTAAATCGAACGGGCTGGGCTGAGCAGCGGGAAGAAAACATGAATGGTTCAGACCTACCTGGTAATACTTGTTGCTTTGTTCCAGCGGTGTATCCTCGGCTGGAATCGGTCCTGAAGTGGATTTTTCGCAGAATGCGTACAGTTCATCCGCCAGAGAATTCACGGATTGATTCACCCAGTCATGCAATTTCGCCCTTTGCCCGTTGCCCAAGGGAAGGCCATCGTTACGCACTTCGGTTGTTAAGCGCTCCATAAGACGGTCGAAATCTCCGAGTTCGGGCAAGAATATCCGCTCGAAATAAAGCTCCGGCGTGATAGCCACTTCCCGGAAACGAGACCTTGTATAAACGTTGCCCCTTATTTTCCGCAACCGGTCTTCGATTTCCGCCCTGACACGTTGAAAGTAATTCTGACGGTTACTATAATCCTCCTGCAGGCTGCGAAGCCGGGAGACTATCGTGTCCACCAGGTCTATCTTGGCAGGCCAAATAAGAAGTATATTTGCGGTGTGCTGAATCCGGTGGAGTAAATCTATAAGGTCCCAGAGTTCTCCTTCATACCGGTGTACAAACCGGTTCCGGAAAAAGATTCTGAAAATACGGGATCCCCAATCGCTCCAGGACTGCTCCATGGCGTTCAGGAGGTCGGCAAATCTCCGGGTTTGAAGTAGGCTCGTTTGACTGGCACTCAAAAAACCAGGCACCTCTTGTCCTTCTGATTGGATATGAGCCGTTTGCAATTCATTGTTCAGGTAATTACGGTAAGTGGTCAAACGATCTTCCACTTCTCTCAGGATTGGAGATAAAAGAGAGAGTTGGCCCTGTGCTACGAGTTTATTCAACTGCTTTTGTAATTCCCCTTCCCCTGATGGAAAAAGCGTTTGGAGCTGCTTCTTGCTAGAATCCCCGGCCCGGCGTCTAATCTCGTCTCCTGGAAGAGTCTCCAATTGGCTTACCAGCCGTCGGATTTCCTCCATGGGGTTTTCTGCCTGCCTGAGATTCTCAAAGCAATCGTCCCTCGCAGGAAGATTGAGTTGCAAGCAATCTGTGAAAGCCAGGTCCAGATCTCGCTCTGTAAGATGGCTCTGAAGGGCAACTTGCCTCGCCATTTCTTCCGTTTTTCCTGAAGCGCCAAGAGAGGCCAGTTGAGTCAACAGCTCGCCTGCCAGGTGGTAGTTCGCATATTTCAATAACTTGGGAACCGGTAAAGAAAGCGTACTAAGCCCCAAAGACGAAAAAAGATGCTTCTGCTGGTCCCTTACTACATCTTCCCTTGGCGAGGTCGGGGGGTAGGGGTTTCTAAAGACAAGGTTTGCTGCAGAATCAACGTGTCGGTTGAAAAATCGTTCACTTATGGGTGTCATTCCCAAGAGAAGCAAACTCTGCGCCAGGAACTGCGCCACCTCCATTCGACCCGATAAGGGCTGGTTATCCTGATTGGGGGTGTCCACCAGGAAGGTCAGGTCAAAAAGACTGTCCCCTTCCATCGTGTTCGTGACCAGAACAGTTGCCTTTCCATCCCTGCCGTAGCGCGCTCCAAAAGATTCGCCACTCAGGAAATGGTTGAGCTCTTTAAGTGCTGCATAGGTGTTTGCCTTCATACGCTTCCGTTTCAGCTCCTGGTCCACTTTGACATCCACTGCAAGAACTTCCGCCAGAGTGAAGACGCCGATGATGAACCACTGCTCGTTGGGATAATGCTGACGCTGTAAGTGTCTTAGAGTGGCCGCGATATCCAGGAAGCAACTGCTACCTGTCCCTCCTGCTAAAGAGGAGACGATGAAAAAGTGACGTCGTTGGCCTCCTCCCTCAGGCGTCAGAACACGAAAACTCCCCCCGAACCTCATGTCGAAATCAGATACCGGCTCTCCGGTCAATTTCTCGAGACGTTCAAAAATGGCCTCCCAATTGAAAAAGAAACCGATCCTTCCGAAAGGACGAGTGGTGCCTGCACCATGTTCCAGATCCCCCACCTCTTTTCGAGCCTCTCTGGCTACATCG
>JAHECH010000425.1 GCA_024641835.1 Deltaproteobacteria bacterium | reverse complement strand
GCGGCCGGTGAGGTAGTCGTCACGCTCCCCCACCCAAACGGAGTTTCATCCCAGGCCTCAAGGGCGGTGATAATCACAGGCATGTAGGCAGGCAATGCACCCGACATGACCGCATTAATGGCCACAGCCTCCACGGTCACGATCCTTCCGCTCGGCCGCGCCATCACCACCTTATCCTCTGGTGGGCGATCCGTACCAGTTAGCATCCAGTTGACTTTCTCCCTCGTCGGAGGCATCAGAGGAAGCCCATCGCTCCAGCGTTCTTTGAAACAATAGCGATTAAACTTCTCCAAAATATCGAAGAGGTCCGAACCTTCCATTGTGATCGCTTTCGCTTCCGTGGATGACTCTTTCACAACCTCCTTGCGGGGTTGGGTTAAGGCTCGTATGATGTCATCCATGGCGGCCTGGGCTTCTTTCTCGAGGACATCAGCCGATTTGCCAATGACCGGATGGGGGGTTACCCAGACCCCCATATCGGGCATGCCACTCGCTTTTGCTTCCATTCTCAGCAGCTTTTCAAAGGAATGAGATGCGTGAACGGCTGCGGGGATACCCATCTTCTCGAAAGCGACACAGTTCCTGGAACTCCAGGAAGTGCATGACCCTCAGTCACCCAGGGTATACACGACGGCTTCGACTTGTTTTCCAATCCTTTCCAGCTCTCCTTCCGGAGGTGCGATACAGCATTCTTTCAATCGATGCATGGAGAACTGGGCTGTGGGATACCTCTTGTTGAGAAGGTCCTGAACTTTCTCAAGAAGCTTATCTCCATAGTCTTTGTTATTCCATACCAACCCAATCCTTTTCCCGTCCAAGTTATCAAACCGCCGTGCAGCGATCCCTTTGCCTTTCGCGGGACCCGAGCCTGTTGGATTTAACACCTCTAACTTGACCGAACCCATGAACCTCCCTCCCTTCTTTTTTCTCTACCATGACCTGGCATTGATGTAGCGACTGGCCGTGATGGCAGCCGTCGCGCCATCGCCTGCAGCACTGATGGACTGCATCACAGATCCACTACGAATATCCCCTGCGGCAAAAATCCCGGGGATATTCGTCTCCATTCTATTCGTCACTTTGATAAAGCCAGTTTCATCTAAGATGATCGTTCCCCGAAGATATTCTGTCTCGGGTTCACGACCAACGAGGACAAATACGCCTTCCACACTCAATTTAGATGATTCATTCGATCCCGTATCTCTCAATTTCAGGGTTTTTGTTTTTCCATCAAAATCGATCCCCTCCGCAACGGTAGAACACCTGACCTGGGCTCCCGGAGTCTCATTCAGTTTCTCCTGCAGGACTTTGCTTGCCGTCATTTCGGGAAGGGCTTCAATCAAATGGATCTTGCATCCGAGCCGGGCCATGTAGAGGGCACCGGTTACCCCATTATCTCCTCCGCCAAGAATCGCGATCTCTTTGCCTGCAAAAGGAGCTCCGTCACACATCACACAGTAGGAAATTCCCTGGTGGACAAACTGCTCCTCCCCCGGAATGTTCAGTTTCTTAGGACGTGTCCCTCCCCCGATGATGACCACTCTTGCAAGATAGGTCTCTCCCGTGGTAAGGACTCTCCGCCTGTCTCCTTCGATGAGCTCGATCCCTTTAACTTCAATCGCGCTGGCGACGTCGACTTCATACAGCATCACCTGAGATAGCATATTTCCAGCAAGGTCCGCTCCAGAAATACCTTGTTCAACCCCTGGCCAGTTCTCCACCCAATCCGCATCAATGATGGCTCCACCCAGGTTACCCTTCTCAATAACCACCGTCTTCAGCCTGGCTCTGCCGCAATACAATGCCGCCGTTAACCCGGCTGGGCCGCATCCAATAATCACCACATCGTAATCCTTGCTCATTCTTGGGACCCCTCTTCTTGTTGCTTTTTCATATGCAACGCAATGAGCTGCATAGCACACATTTTCCAATTTTCATCCAATACTCATTTTCCTTCGAACCGCTTTTTCAGTTCCCTGCGCAGCACCTTACCATAGAGATTTTTCGGCAGGTCTTCCAAAAAATAGATCTTCTTTGGTCTTTTATAACCTGCCAGATGTTCTTTACAAAATTTCATCAGTTCTTCTGTTGTCACTCTTTTCCCTTCTCTAACTACAACAGCTGCTGTGATGGCCTCTCCCCACAAGGGGTCATTAACGCCAAATACGGCCACTTGAGCCACTGCAGGATGGGTTGAGAGAGCTTCCTCCACTTCTCGGGGATAGACATTGAGCCCGCCTGTAATAATCTTGTCATGTTTGCGATCCACTAAATACAGATAACCGTCTTCATCCGAGAACCCGATATCACCTGTATGCAGCCAACCTTCCCGGAGGGCCTCTTCCGTCTTATCCGGTTGTTTCCAGTACCCGCGCATCACGAGATCGGATCGCGTTATTACCTCTCCTGTCTCGCCTGCGCGAAGGGGATGATCATTCTCATCCACAATTTTAACCTGCACTCCTGGATATTCCCTGCCGGCCGAAGCCAACCGTCGCTCGCGTACGGGATCACCATTCAAGATATGTTCCTTTCTGGAAAGGTGTGTAATGGTAATGATTGATTCTGCCTGGCCATAAGACTGATCAAGAACTGACCCGAAGAGCTTCAACGCCTCTTTGATCCTTTCAACAGCCATGGGAGAGCCCGCATAGGTGATCCGCTTTAATGAGTTGAGCTTGAAGCGAGGTCTCTCCGGGTGATCCATCAATCCGACAAGGATAGTAGGAACAGTAGACAAATCCGAAATCTTTGATGCCTCAATTTCTTTAAATGCTTTGACAGGATCAAAGTGCCCGTGAAGATAGTTTGTCGCCCCGCGAATAACGAAGGGAAGAATTCTTACGGACCCGGCATGGCTCAGGGCTCCGACGGTAAGAAGTTTGTCCTCCTGACCGATGTCATAGACATCACAAAGAAGAAGCTGAGTACAGGTCAGGATGTTTCGATGGGTGAGCATAATGCCTTTCGGAGAACCGGTTGTACCCGATGTATACCAGAGATCCGAAAGGTCATCGAGAAGGACGTCGACTTTAGGCTCTTGATCCGAGCCTTTCTGGAGAAAATCATCATAGTCGGCGCCCGGACCCTTTCCCTTCTGGATGACCCAGCGAACCCCGGAAGAGATCTTTTCAACTGATTCAACAAATTCAGGGCCATGAATTAGAACCTGTGCTCCAGAATCTTCAAGCATCCCTTTAATCTCTGAAGGATGAAGGCGGGCGTGCAAACGGACCCAGACGAGTCCTGCTTTGTAAAGGGCGAGGTAAGATTCTAAATAAGCCAAACTGTTGTGAAAGAGGAGGCCAACACGATCCCCTTTTTTTAGACCGAGAGACAGCAAGGCGTTCGCCAGTTTGTTGATCCTTTCGTTAAGTTCACGATAGGATATGGATTGACCATCGATGACAAAAGCGATTCGATCGGGGAAATAATAGGAACTTCGGGTAATGAGATAGCCAACATTCATCGGAGATCTCTCGTCCTCATAATTCAATAAAAGTATTATGCTAGTAAAATGTGAACCGCCACGACCGCTGTTTCGCCAGCCACATTTCCGCCGCCATTTTCTACCAATCCTACACTCGGAGCGGGGTTGATCTGGCGCTGCCCTGCCTCACCACGCATCTGCCAGACAATCTCAGCCACCTGCGCGAGACCCGTTGCACCGGCTGGATGTCCTTTGGATGTCAATCCTCCGGAAGTATTGACAGGTAGTTTCCCACCCAACCAGGTAACACCCTCATCGATCATCCGACCACTCTCACCGGGTCCGCAAAACCCTAGTTCTTCATAGAGAAACAATTCCACGGGTGCGACAGCGTCGTGAAGCTCTGCGACTTGGATGTCCCTTGGTCTCATGCCCGCCTCCTCATAAGCCTTATTTGAAACACGAGCCGCAATACTTCGTTCGTCCTTCCTGGTAAAACCAAAACTACCCAATACCGTTGAACCAACCCGGACAGGCCTCTTCCCCATTCTCTTGGCCATTTCTTTCGTCCCAATGAGCAGGGCAGCTCCTCCGTCTCCGAGGGGACAGGTCATGAGCAATGTGATGGGGTCCGCGATCATTCTGGAACTGAGAACTTCTTCCACCGTTACCCGATTCCGATACTGAGCATGAGGATTCAGGGCACCGTGATCATGGTTCTTGACAGCGACTTTGGCCATCTGCTCCCGGGTGATCCGATACTTTTCCATGTGGCCGCGCACACGCATCGCGTAGATTCCCGCAAAGAGGATGCCCATCCTTCCTTCAATTTCCTGGTCAGACGAGGTGGAAAGGACCTTGAGGCTCCGCCCTGTGTCACCACAAAAAAGCTTTTCCGCCCCCACGGCAAGAGCTAATTCAGCCTGCCCCGATGCCACAGCTTTGTGAGCCAGATAAAACGCTGTTGATCCGGAAGCGCAGGCATTCTCAACATTGATCATCGGAATCTTCGAAATCCCCGCCTCTCTTAAGATGACCTGACCACGGACTGACTCTTGCCCTGTGATCAAACCAGCATAGGCATTCCCGATGAAGGCAATATCAATAGCGTGAGGGTCAATATTTGATTCACGAATTGCATTCCAAATCGGTTCGTAGGCTAAATCCTGAAGAGTCCTGTCCAAGAATTTTCCAAACCGGGTCATGGAAACGCCGAGAATATAGGTCTCTCTCAATCTATCTCTCCTTTTGGTTCTCTCTGAGAGGTCTGAATCGATAACCAACAATGACTCGATTTTCTTCATCCCTGCCCAACGTCAAAATTCTCAGACCCATCTCGCAGCCGATCTTCAAGTTGGGCGGATCTCCATAATCCGTGAGA
>JAHECH010000424.1 GCA_024641835.1 Deltaproteobacteria bacterium | reverse complement strand
TGTTCATGCCCACCGTGTATGACGATGTAGCCTTCGGCCCTCTCAACCTCGGCCTCCCTCCTCAAGAGGTGGAGGAGAGGGTGAACCGTGCTCTTTCCACGGTGGGAGCGCTCCATCTTAGAGACCGTCCCCCCTACAAACTCTCCCGGGGAGAGAAGAAGGCGGTAGCCATTGCTACGGTACTTTCCATGTCGCCGGACATCCTGGTGATGGATGAACCTAACTCCGACCTCGACCCCAAAGCGAGACGCCAGCTCATCGAGCTTCTCAAGACTTTCAAACACACAAAGATCATTGCCTCCCATGACCTGGACATGGTCCTCGATCTGTGTGAACGAACGGTGGTGATCTACAATGGCCGGGTCATGGCCGACGGGCCGACTTACGAGTTGTTTGAAAACGAAGCCCTCCTTGCCCAGAGCCATCTGGAGAAACCCTTGCGGATGCAGGGGTGCCCTGTCTGCCGGGGCGCTTAGCAGGTCGGTGAAAAACGTCCATCTGCCGTTCGACAGGCTCACGGCCCTGAGCAAAGCCGAAGGGCGGCATTGCCCTTGCCCCGCCTCGTTGCGGCGTACAGTTGAATCAGGGGCGCAAGGTACAGGGCGCACGGCGCACGGGAATAGAATTTCCGTTCGGCTTGTCTTTCCGCGAGCCGTCAACCGTGAGCCTTAAGCCGTCATCACGCCTCACTCCTCGGGGCTTCGGGCGCCTTGCATCTGAACGTTTTTGAGCAACCTGGAGAAGATTCTCTTGCCAGCCTGTTCGCCAACGGCGCCGGCCGGCGCGTCCTATTGCAGGCCCCACCCCCGTGGGAAGGTGGTCTTCCAGGCCGCAATCAATTTTCTCCAGAGCTCCTTGAACGGCACCATTCGCCTCATAGTCTTTCCTGGGTAGCCCCACAGACGGTGCATGGTCCAAGGTACACGGTGCACGGTTGAACATAGTATCGCATTGGTTGCTTTTCCTTGTGCCGTCCGGCCTTCGTAGCCGAAGTTACTTCGGCGGGGTAGGCCGCGCCCTGCGCCGTGAGCCGTTCTTCCTGTGCCTACCCGGCCATGAAGATCGGGGCCAAGGGGGTCTCTTTCAAAATAGAGAAACGAAGAAGTCGCCGCCCAGTGATCAGCTTTAGGCAATGGGTGAGGCGGGCGGAGGGCTTCCCGGGAATAGCCATGCAAGGAGAAACATGGAAATGACTGATGCGGCCGCGCCGCCCGCCTTCGCTGCCCTCTACTTGCCGAGTCTTTCCCGATCTCTCTTCGTTTCCTCATTTTGAAAGAGACCCTCTCGGCCCCTGGGAAAGCCACTGAAGCGATATTGCGGCTCTGAGAGATGGAGCCGGAGTGTTTTTTGCAAAGGTACTAGAGTTCTTCTGGGGTGAAGGAGACCACGTTATCGATGCTCCTTTGGTTGCAGAAGAGCATGGCCAGTCTGTCCACGCCAAGGGCTATACCTGCGGATTCAGGCATGTGAGGGAGGGCTCTTAAGAATTTCTCTGGAGGGGGATAGGTGGTTTTGCCCAGATCCCGCCGTTTCTCCCGCTCTCTCTGAAACCTTGCTTCCTGCTCCTGAGGGTCTGTGAGCTCGGAAAAGGCGTTGGCCAGCTCCAGACCTGCCACGTAGAGTTCGAACCTTTCGGCCACACGAGGATCGTCTTTCTTGATCCGTGCGAGGGCAGCGAGGGATGCAGGGTAGTCATAGAGGAAAGCGGGTTTTGGGAATCCCAGATTGGGCTCGATTTCAGCCACCATGACCTCATCAAACCGGCCGGAGGACAGGGCGTCCTCCAGAGAGAGAGATGCGTATTGGTGGAACGCGTCTCTGAGGGGTATCCGGAGCCAGGGTTTTCTGAGATCGATCTCATGAGCCTCGTATCTGATCTTATGTCCAAAGCCTGCGGTGCGGGAAACATCGATGATCATCTCCTCGCATTCATCCATGAGGCCCATGTAGTCCGCCCCGGCATGATACCATTCGAGCATGGCAAACTCGGGCAGGTGGGCTTCGCCTCTTTCGGCCTCTCTGAAACACCGGCAGATCTGGAATATTTTTGGATAGCCTGCAGCGAGCAACCGCTTCATGCATAATTCGGGAGAGGTTTGGAGAAAAGCAGTGCCTGCGCAGACGGCATCAATATGAAGTTCTGGAGCCGGGGCTGGGATCAGGCAAGGGGTCTCCACCTCCAGATACCCTTTCTCGATAAAAAAAAGCCTCACGGCCTGGATGATTTTGGCACGCATCCAGAGGTGAGGCTTCTTGAAAGCCAGCCTTCGTTGCTCAAGCAAGAAAGAATCGCTACTTGACCCGGGTGACATATTCCCCGGTTCTTGTGTCTACGGTGATCTTGATCCCCTCTTCAACAAAGGGCGGGACACGGAGCGTATAGCCTGTTTCCAGGGTGACTGGCTTGCTATCCCCTGCCACGGAATCTCCTTTAGCCCATGGATCGGCTCTGGTCACCCTGAGGTCCACGAAATAGGGCAGGGTGATGCCAATGGGGCGACTGTCAAAGAGAAGGACATCCACCTCCAGGTTGTCTATGAGAAAGTTCTTCGCATCCCCCACTTGAGCCAGCGTGAGAGAAGACTGGTCATAGGTTTGAACATCCATGAAGTAAAAAAGGTCGTCCTGGTTGTATAGATACTGCATCTTTCTTTGTTCCAGATCGGCAGGCTCAAAGGTGTCTACAGACCGGTAGGTGCGATCAATGAGTATCCCTGAGATCATGTTTTTCATTTTGCACCGATAAAGAGCCTGGCCTTTTCCAGGCTTGGTAAACTGGAAGTCAACGATGACGTAGGGTTCTTTGTCGATGAGGATCTTCAAGCCCTTCCTTAAATTACTGGCGTTGTACATAAATCATGTCCTTCTGTCCCGGGCCGTTTCTTTCCACCGGTTGGTTTTTCGTTTTCGGGAATATAGGTGAGAGATCCCTGCATGTCAAGGGCAAAGGAGACCCTCATTCACCATCAAGGCATCATCTGCGGCGTTGCCTTCCGGCCCGAGGCGGGCAGGCGCTGCCCGAGGCGGGCAGGCGCTCGCTCCTCCTTGCGGCGTATTGCCACATACGGCGTATTGCCGCCGCATACGCCTCAGTCATCGCTCCTCGGCGCCTAGCATCTGACGCCTTGATGGTGATCAGGAATTGTTCGAAACCGGAGTCCCGCTTTGGCTGCGGGAATTAGGAGGTGGATTTGGGAGATAACCCTGTGCCCCGCACCTTTTGTCTCAGGCCTTTTTGTTACCTGTATCCCACGAGGCCCTTGACGCTCCCGTAGCGGCGTTCCACCTCAGGCCAGTTGATGATCTTAAAGAAGTTGTCTACGTATTCCGGCCGGCGGTTCTGGTATTTCAAGTAGTAGGCATGCTCCCAGACGTCACACACCAGCAAAGGATAGACTCCCCAGATGGTCAAATCCTGGTGTTTCTCGGCCTGGAGTATAACCAGGAATCCCATGTAAGGTTCATATCCCATGACTCCCCAGCCGCTCGCTTCGACGGCGTTCGTCGCAGAGATGAATTGCTTTTTGAACTGGTCAAATCCGCCGAAGCTTTTTTTGATCGCTTCGAGAAGTTCTCCTTTAGCCTCGGTTCCTTTCGGGGCCATGTTGCTCCAGTAGAGGGAGTGGAGCACATGTCCGGAGCCGTTGAAGGCAAATTCCCGGGACCAGTGCTTGATGAGCGAGAAATCGCCCGAAGCCCTTGCCTCCTCCAGTTTCTGCATCGCTACGTTGAATTGCTTCACGTACCCCGCATGATGCTTGTCGTGATGAATGGTGAGGGTCTCCTTATCGATGTAAGGCTCCAGGGCATCATAGGCATAAGGGAGCGGAGGGAGCTTGCATTCCTCCAAATGTCTTGGTTTTTCTCCTCCACTCGCCCCCTGGGCAGAAGCATAAAGCCCGTCCAAACCCAGTACTAAGGCTCCCAAGCCCATTCCCTTCATCATTCCTCTTCTCGTAAACTGATGTTCCATGGTTGCACCTCCGGTGTTCTTTCAAAGACCCCCGCGCTGCAGGGAACGCCTTCACCGAAGTCTAGAAGAAGCGGGCAGAAGGATCAAGCTCAAAATCGTCTTTCCCTTTTGCAAGTAGGTTCCTGCGGGATGGTTTTTTTCAGTTGCTTTGCCCTCTGCTCTTGTGCTTTTCTAACCCCGGGTGAGAAATTCGAGAAACTGGAGTCCAGATGAACACCCAACCGACACTCAAGGACATCAGAGAAGCTCAAAGCACGATCCGCCCGTTTATCCACCGCACTCCCGTGCTCACTTCCACAGCCATCGACGAGATGTGCGAGGCGCAGCTCTTTTTCAAATGCGAGAACTTTCAGAAGGCGGGGGCTTTCAAGATCAGGGGGGCATGTTATGCCGTCTTCACCCTGAGGGAAAAGGAAGCGCGAAAAGGGGTGGCTACCCACTCCTCCGGAAACCATGCGGCAGCTCTAGCTCTGGCGGCCCTATGGAGGGGTATCCCCGCTTACGTGGTCATGCCGGAAAACGCGGCTCTCATCAAAAGAGCTGCTGCGGCAACCTATGGGGCTGAGATCTTTTTCTGTAAACCTACCCTGGAGGCACGAGAATACACCCTGGAAAGGGTGGTTGAAAGCACGGGCGCGGTATTCATCCATCCTTTCAATGATCCTCGAATCATTGCGGGACAAGGCACTGCTGCTCTCGAGCTATGCGAGGAGATCCCTCAACTGGATGTGGTTATGACGCCTGTGGGGGGAGGGGGGCTGCTCAGCGGAACAGCCATCGCCGTCACATCCATCGCACCCAATACATCTGTCATCGGCGCTGAGCCTGAACAGGCTGATG
>JAHECH010000011.1 GCA_024641835.1 Deltaproteobacteria bacterium | reverse complement strand
CCTTCATCCCTATCATATACGGGTTGAAGCGATACAGAAAGTCAGCTTCCGGAAAGAAGCAGACGGACGCGCTCCTTCTCAAAATGCCCATATTCGGAGATCTGCTCAAAAAGACAGCTGTAGCGAGGTTCACAAGAACTCTCGGCACAATGATAAGCAGCGGCGTTCCCATCCTGGATGCCTTAGAGATCGTGGCCAGGACCGCGGGCAATGTGATCATCGAGGAAATCGTCATGGAGGTACGGGCGAGCATAGCTGAAGGACAGACCATCGCAGAGCCTCTGTCAGAGAATGATGTTTTCCCCGGCATGGTCATCCAGATGATATCCGTGGGCGAGGCTACAGGAGCCTTGGATACCATGCTTGAGAAGATCGCTGACTTCTACGATGAAGAAGTGGATGCTGCCGTCGCTGCCCTTACTTCCATGCTGGAGCCTATGCTCATGCTTTTCCTCGGCGGTGCCATTGGTGGGCTGGTTATAGCCATGTATCTCCCTATTTTCGGAATGGCCGCAGCCATGGGCAGCTAAAGCATGCGACATGGTCAGCCCTGACCTAAAGACAACCCACGAAGATCTTTCTAGCCGCCTTCAGAGACTCATGTTTTTGAGGGTGGTCTTTGTCTCCTTGCTCCTGGGAGCCTCTGTTTTCATCCAGATCAGACAGACCAGGACCTACTTCGGAAACATCCAGACCACCCACTATGCCCTCATCGTTACCATCTATTTCCTGACTCTTGTTTACGTCATCCTTTTGAAGCGTCTGAAGGGCCTGATCAGGCTGGCCTATGCCCAACTCCTGGTAGACACATTCCTAGTAACCGCCATCATCTATTCAACGGGCGGGATTGAGAGCATTTTCTCATTCCTCTACATCCTGACGATTATCTACGGCAGCATCATCCTCTACCGAAGCGGCGGGATGATCATCGCTTCGATGAGCAGCATCCTTTATGCCCTGATGGTCGGTTTGCACTATTACGGGATCATCTCGCCGCAGGGAATCATGCCGGGCCAGTCAACGCCTTACCAGGAAGCCAATCTGGTCTATACAGTCCTAGCGAACGTTGCCGCGTTTTACCTGGTCGCTTTTCTTAGCAGTTATGCGTCTGAACAGGCGAGGAAAAGCAAGGTTGAACTGAGGGCAAAGCAGGCGGATTTTGTCAAGCTGGAGGCCCTCAATGAGTGGATTATTCGAAGCATCACGTCAGGCCTGATCACTCTTGACGATAAGGAGAGGATCATTTCATTCAACCCAGCTGCGGAAAAGATTTTTGGCATCTCTGGCGAGAGTGCGATAGGGAAGAAAGCAGGAGAAGTCCTCCCCTCAGTCACGGAACAAGTGCAAAACCGTTTGAGCGGTACTGACCGTGACCCGGATGGCTTTATCGATTCGTCCTATCAGAGGCCCGATGGGGAGAGGTTATTTCTCAGGGGTTCGGTCTCACCCCTTCACCTGCCAGGAGGAAGTCATGGTGGTCGCATTCTGTTTTTTCAGGACATGACCGCCATGAAGCAGATCGAGGAGGAAATGAGAAAGGTCGAAGGCTTGGCCATGGTGGGTGAACTGGCAGCAGGAATTGCCCATGAGATCAGAAATCCTATGGCATCCATCAGCGGCTCCATCCAGATGCTTAAAGAGAACCTGGAAGCGGACAGCATGAATAGCCGTCTCATGGACATTATTCTGAGAGAGGTTAGCAGACTCAACAGTTTGGTCAATGATTTCCTCCTCTTCGCAAGGCCCAAGCAGGCGAAAATTGAGAGTTTTGACCTTAATCAACTCATCCTGGAGTCCTTGGAGTTAATCAAGAACAGTGGGAAATGGGTAGATCGAATCGATGTGCACAGCCGTTTTCCTCAATCCCTCCGGGTAGAGAGCGACCCCCAGCAGGTCAGGCAGGTCCTGTGGAACTTGTTTTTGAACGCGAGCGAAGCGATGCCGCATGGGGGTTCACTTTACGTCAAGACAGAGATGGTGAACAGCCCCGATGTCCATGGCACCAGCCGAAAAACGGTGAAGATAACGATTCGTGATACCGGGAGAGGTTTCAGTGAAGAGGCACTTCAACATCTTTTCACGCCTTTTTTCACCACAAAAGAGGGTGGATCTGGCCTAGGACTGGCCACTGTGAAGCGCATCGTAGAGGGACTTAGAGGACGCGTCTACGGGAACAACCACGCTGAGGGAGGAGCAGAGATCACGGTGCTCTTGGATATGAACTTGTCACTTTCCTCCTGAAAGGATGTTGCCCAGATAAGCATTCGCACATTCTCCTGTCCGTGCCCGGTCAGGGCAATCCCACTCTACCATGGAAGGGAACTCGCCGAAGGCAGTAAGGGTGAGGAGCCGAAAGCTTTCCGCTACCCCACAACTATTCTCCTTGAAACAGCGGCGTAAATGTGCATACCTTAAAATCAGGAGCCTGAGACCCCGATTTCTGTGCTGGCAGGACCCAGCCGAGAGAAGAGCATGAAATCTATTGTTGACGAAGACTGGTTTTCATGGATTGAGCGGCCGAGCCGATATATCGGAGGCGAAGTCAACTCTATAAAAAAGGATCCTGCTGGTGTGGATGTTCACTTCGCCCTCGCTTTCCCGGACACCTATGAAGTGGGCATGTCACATCTGGGGCTGAAAATCCTCTACCAACTCCTCAATGATGAGGACTGGGTGCTTGCAGAGAGGGTCTTTTGTCCCTGGACCGACATGGAGAGAGAACTGCGAAATAGGCAAATCCGGCTCTCCACGATTGAATCCGGACGGCCTCTGAACTCCTTTGACGTTATTGGATTCAGCCTGCAGCATGAGCTCTCCTTCAGCAATGTCCTGACCATGCTTGACCTTGCGGGGATTCCCCTCCTTTCAGAAGAAAGGGACCAGCTTTTCCCCGTGGTCATCGCAGGCGGTCCAGCCTGCTTTAACCCCGAGCCGGTGGCATCCATTTTCGACGCCTTTGTCATTGGAGACGGAGAAGAGGCGGCGCTTGAAATATGCAAGTTTCTCAGACAGGCGAAGCGTGAGAGGGCTCTCAGCAGAGAGGAGATCCTGCGCCAGTTGGCCACCATCGATGGAGTTTACGTGCCCAAGTTCTTCTGGGTGAAGTATAAACCGGAAGGCACAGTGGAAGCTATTCTGCCCCTCCTCAAAGGGTATTCCCATGTGGAGAAAGCGATTCTTCCAGATATCAACGGGTTTCCCTCTCCTGAGCGACAGGTGGTTCCCTTCATGGAGTTGGTTCATGACCGGCTGGCGATTGAAATCTCAAGAGGGTGCACAAGGGGTTGTCGTTTCTGCCAGGCAGGCATGATCTATCGCCCCGTAAGAGAGCGAGATCCTCAGGCTGTCCTCAGGCACGTGGAAAATGGTCTGAGGCATACGGGGTTTGAGGAGATTTCACTGCTCTCTCTCAGTTCCGGTGACTACGGATGCCTTGGCCCACTACTGAAGCGCCTCATGGATCAGCAGTCCAAAGAAAAAGTAGCCGTCAGTCTCCCCTCCTTAAGGGTCGATAGTGTGGACCCTGCCTGGTTTGACGAGATCAAGAGGGTTAGGAAGACAGGGTTTACCCTCGCCCCAGAGGCTGGGAATGAAAGACTTAGGCGGGTAATTAATAAAAACCTGACCGATGAAGAGATTATCCGGATCGCCCGGGTGGTTTATGGAGCGGGATGGAATCTCCTGAAGCTCTATTTTATGGTCGGTCTTCCCACGGAAGAGGATGAGGACCTGGAGGACATCGTCCGCCTTTCAAAGGAAATTTCTCGGTCTGCAAGGGGGAATAAGCGCCAAGTAAAACTCAACCTAGGTGTTGCCAGTTTTGTGCCCAAATCCCATACCCCGTTCATGTGGGCGCCTCAGATCTCCGCAGGAGAAAGCTGGAGACGCATCCATCTCATCCAGAAAAAACTGAAGAATAGTCCCGTGCGTGCGAAATGGAACAGGCCCGAGATGAGCTGGCTCGAGGGCGTCTTTTCCAGAGGAGATCGGAGGATCACAAAAGCCCTGCTCCTTGCGTGGAAAAAGGGCGCGCGGTACGATGCATGGAGCGAGCACTTCAAGCTGGATTTGTGGATGGACGCCTTTAAGCGGGCAGGCCTGGATCCCGGTTTTTACTTGCACCGTCCAAGGTCGAGGGAAGAGATCTTCCCCTGGGAGCATATCAGATCCGGGGTGAGCAAAGAATATCTTTGGAACGAGTGGAAAAGGGCGCAGGATGGCCAGACCACCCCTGATTGCCGAATCCAATGTCTTGCCTGTGGCGTCTGTGACCTGAAAAAGATTGCTCCCATATGCTTCAGGGATTGGAATGCTCGTTCCAAGTCTGAAGGAGACCCGATAGGGCCTCAGAACTCGATAATGAAAAAATACCGGCTTACCTTTAGCAAGACGGGCTCTGCGAGACACCTGAGCCATTTGGAGCTCGTGCGTCTCTTTGTCAGAGCTTTTAGGCGAGCGGGTCTTCCCATGGTCTACTCCAAGGGTTACCATCCCATGCCCAAAATGTCTTTTGCTTATGCTCTTCCCGTTGGAACCGAGAGTCTCCAAGAAACCTTGGACATAGAACTCCATGGGATCTCGTCCATAGAGACGATTCGCGAACACGTTCAAGCCCGTTTGCCACAAGGCATCGAGCTTATTTCCCTCGAAGAAGCGGACAGGGCGGGGAAAGCCCCAAGAGTCAAGGAGAGCCACTATGAGATTCACTTAGATGGCCTTAGAGTGGCTCAAGATGCTCTAGAAAGGTTTCTGGAATCCAGCACCTTTCCAGTAAGCAAAACAGGGAAAAAGGGAGCTAGGGTCGTCGATGCAAGGCTGCTTGTCAAAAAGATCGCCCTGAAGACCCCTTACGTCATCGATCTAGTGATGAGGCATGGGGCGGGACCGGAGCTGAAGCCTTCTGCCCTTATCAAGGAGGTGTTTCACCTGGCCGATCAGGATGTCGCAGGCATAAGGATATTGAAAATGGGGCAGATTTTGATCTAGTATTCTGAGGCATAAATCCGTTGCCAAACTGAGCTGAGCCGGAGCACCCCGGAGCGCTCGGCCCGCGTTGGGCTCCCGGCCCGCGTTGGGCTCCCGGCCCACGTTGGGCTCCCGGCCCGCGTTGGGCTCCCGGCCCGCGTTGGGCTCCCGGCCCACGTTGGCTTATTCCCCTGTTTTATGACTCAGGAAAGGAGCGTGGCGTAACTCCGAACGATTGGGCTGAATCATGGCGAACGAACTGATTATCAACGCGAGACCCCATGAGACAAGGGTCGCCCTTGTCCAAAACGGCGTTGTGGTGGAGCTGCATATTGAGAGAAAGACCGGCCAGGAGCTCATCGGCAATATCTACCGTGGCCGAGTGGTGAGGGTCCTTCCGGGTATGCAAGCGGCTTTCGTGGACATTGGCCTTGAAAGGAGCGCTTTTCTATATGTAACGGATGTTCATCAAGAGTTCATGGACCTAGAGCAGATGATGCTCCGGAGCAGTGTCGGGCAGGAGGAGGCGATGCCTGACAACGCTGAGGAGTCCATGCCTTCACTTGGGATCCCCTTGAATATCGAGGACTTGCTGCACGAAGGCCAGGACATTATGGTCCAGATTTCAAAAGAACCCATAGGGACCAAAGGGGCACGCCTCACCTCTCATATTTCTTTGCCAGGCAGGCATCTCGTTCTTATGCCCAGTGTCAACCATATCGGGATATCAAGGCGCATTGAAGATCCGCTGGAGAGGGAAAGACTCAGGAATATCATTCAGGAACTGAGGCCAGGCACACTGGGATTTATTGTGAGGACCGCGAGCGAGGGCGTTGACAGGAGCAAACTGAGATCTGAAATGGATTTTCTTCAGAAGCTCTGGGCGTCCATCCAGGAGAAGAAGACCAGGGCATCGGGGACAGGGCTTCTACACAAGGATCTCACCATATCTTTGAGGTCGGTGCGTGATCTTTTCACCCGTGAGGTAGATCGGCTGGTGATTGATTCAAAGGAAGAGTACACCCACATCATGGAATTTATCGAAACGTTTGTTCCAAGCCTAAAGTACTCCTTGGAGCTCTACGAAGGCCCTGACCCTATATTTGACTTCTATGGCATCGAAATGGAGATTTCCCGCGCCCTTGAGAAAAAAATATGGCTGAAATCAGGCGGCTACATCGTCATCGAGCTGACCGAGGCTTTAACTGCCATTGATGTGAACACGGGAAGCTATGTGGGAGCGAGGAACCTGGAGGAGACGATTCTGAAGACCAACCTCGAAGCGGTCAGAGAAATCGCCTATCAGCTACGCCTGAGAAATCTTGGCGGTCTGATCGTGATTGATTTCATTGACATGGAGAAAAAGTCCAACAGGGAGCGGGTATTTACTGCTTTGAAGGAAGCCCTGAGCAAAGACAAGGCCAAAACCCACATCCTTCGCATGTCAGAACTGGGCCTTATCGAAATGACCAGAAAGAGGACCAGGGAAAACCTGAACAGGCTTCTCACTGAACCCTGCTTCTATTGCGACGGAAGAGGATCGCTAAAATCAAAGAAGAGCATATGTTACGAAATATTCAGAGATCTTGAGAGAGAAACCGGTGCTCCCATGGAGAACAGCAACATTTGTGTACACGTGAATACCGAGATTGCTCGGGTCCTGAAAGAGGAAGAACAGCAGTCCATCATGGATCTTGAAAGGAGGATCAACAGACGGATCATCATCCTGGCCGAGGAAAGCTTGCACCTTGAGGAATACGAAGTCTCGACCTAAAGCTTGCCCTGCAAGGCATTCGTTTGATCTAAATCGAGCGTAAGCGAGGCTTTCCAAGTCTCACGTTCTCCCCCCGGCGATTTGTCCGAAGAGGATGTTATTGTTGCACACATGCCCTACGGCGATTTTCACTGGTTTCTCCATATTGAGGATTTTATTTTTCGTTTGACAATAACTTGTTTTTTTGATAAATATTCTAGTAAGTTAAATGACATTTGGTAGAATATCATTATAAATGCCTAAAAGAAGCTCAAGCCCTATCCTGATCACATGCTTCGTGGTCGTTCTTGTCTTCGCAGGTCTCTCATTCTACGAGTTTCGCCCGTTAGAGCGTGTCGAAAAGGCTGTATACATTCTGGGAAGCCGATTAAGCCTGAAGGAGGGAAGAAGCGACCAAAAGATCATGCTGGTAGAAATTGATGAGAGAAGTATCAATATCCTCGGTTCTTGGCCGTGGCCTCGACACCTGCTTGCGGAAATGGTCGATCTTCTCAGTAGTGGCGGTGCAACCCTCATCAGCCTCAACGTTCCCGTCATGGAGAGGCAAGTTGACAGGAGCCTTGAGGGGCTGAAGCGATTTAGGCAAAAACTCGAAACTCATGCCTTAAGCACGAAGGATCCTGGTGCCGAATGGATACAAGAAGATCTTGCGAGGCTGGAAGAGAGCGCTGACGACGATCAACAGCTGGTCAATGCCATCCGGCAGCATGGTAACGTTATCCTCCCGGTGATGAGCAGGTTGGAAAAGGGGCAGAGAGGTTTCGCCACAGATCACGATTCGATTCTTTCCAGAGATTTCCTAGCTGAAAGAAATATCTCGCCTGAACTGAAGGAAGCAATCTCCGTTGAGCAATTGTTTTTGCCCTTTCCTGAGCTGGCCCAAGCAGCCTCAGGGTTGGGATATGTGAACAGCAACCCAAAGGAAGGGGCAGACGGTGTAAGCTACCGATTGGTTTTCAGTTACAATGGATCTCTTTTGCCCTCTTTACCCCTCAGAGCAGCTATTGCTTACATGGGTCTCCAACCCAGGCAGGTGGTTGTCGAAAATGGACAAATCAAACTAAAGGCCCAATCCATCCCCGTTACCCGTGGGAAAATGCGGATCAAATTCAATAAAGGCATGCTCTCCTATCCGAGGTATTCATTTGCTGACCTCCTTCATGCCCCAAAGCTTCCTCCCCTTATTGCGGGAAGGGTCGCTCTTATTGGATGTGACTTTAAAGAGAGCGAACACTTGAAGACCCCTCTCGGCCAGAACATTTCGGATCTACAGATGACGGCCTGTGTTTTAGAGAATATCCTGAATCGAAGCGTCATGATGAGGCCTTCCTACCTCTCTTATGTCGAGATCCTGGCCATCTTGATCATAGGCGCTTTTGGATCCCTGTTTTTTCCCAGGATGGGGCAACTCGGAAGGCTGGGATTGACATTGGCCCTTGTGGCTCTAACATTCGGCACCGCCTTCGCCTTGGTGGCGATGATGGGTGTTTGGCTCAAATCCGTGTATATTGCAAGTTGCATTCTCACCTTGTACATGATCGTGTCTGCAAGCCAGCTTGCCGCCTCAGAGTGGGTCAGCATGGGATCCATTGAGGTGAATCGGGCTGTCGGGTTAGCTTTTCAAAAAGAGGGGCTACTGGACTTCGCCTTTGAGAGATTCCGGCAGGTACCTCTGAATGATGAAACAAAGCATCTCCTGTATAACCTGGGACTCGGGTACGAAGAAAAGCGGATGACCAGGAGAGCTCTGAGCGTCTATAAGTACATTCGACAGAAGAGCAGCTTTAAAGATATCGATGCCCGAATACTGAAGCTCAAAGAGACTGATGACTTTCCGTTTGTTTCTGTAGACCCCCGAATAAGGGGGAGCACTCCTGTTGACGCGAAACCGATTGATGAGCGGACCAGGGTGGGACGCTTTGAGATACTGGGTGTGCTCGGCAGAGGTTCCATGGGCGTCGTCCTAAAGGCGCTTGATCCGAAGCTCAATCGGCTGCTTGCACTCAAAACGCTGCGATTCTTAGACGAGTTTGATGAGGACGTGATCGAGGAGATCAAAGCGAGGTTCTTTAGGGAGGCAGAAATAGCAGGCAAGCTCTCTCATCCTTCCATCGTCACGATTCACGAGCTCGGAGAAGATGGGGACTTGATCTATCTGGCAATGGAGTTCCTGGACGGGATCGATTTGGAGAAGTTTGTGGCGAAGGATCGTCTTCTTCCTTTTTTCAGGACCCTTCGAGTCGTGATGAGTGTTGCAGAGGCGTTGGAATACGCTCATAGAGCCAATGTCATTCACCGGGACATCAAACCGGCGAATATCATGCTTCTAAAGTCGGGTGGGATGAAGGTGACTGATTTTGGTATAGCAAAGGCTATATCATCGTCAAGAACCAAAACCGGTGTCATCCTCGGGACCCCGAATTATATGTCTCCTGAACAGATCATGGGGCAAAGAGTCGATTACCGATCTGATATTTTCTCCCTGGGAGTTCTCTTTTTCCAGTTGCTTACGGGGGAATTGCCTTTTCAGGGAGATAACCTCAGCAGCCTGCTGTATCAAATTACGCAAATGAGGCACCCCAAGTTGCGAGATTTCAATCCCAAGCTGCCCGCGGCCTGCGATCTGATTATCGATAAGGCACTGACCAAGAATCCTGGTGAGAGATTCAAATCCGCGGGAGAAATGGCCCGGGCTGTGAGACTCTTGGCTTCAAAGATTGAACATGCCATAAGAAAAAGACCGAATCAAAAAGGAGCAGTCCCCAAATCATCCACGAATTCATCCAGGCAGAGGTTGGCTTAGACGTGAGAGTTATCGCATCAGGCATTTCTGATTTAGGTCTTCAAAGGGTAGGAAACGAGGACACCTTTTCCATCGACGAATCCCTCGGCCTGTACATTGTGGCGGACGGGATGGGGGGTCACTTGGCGGGAGAGGTGGCCAGCCAGGTGGCAGTGGAAATGATCAAGAAGGCTTTCCGGAGATGGACGGAAGGCAAGGTCTCTGAGGATGAGATTTTTGGTGTTCAGGACAGGTCCCTTAGCATGCAAGGAAACTACCTCCTAAGCAGCATCAGGCTTGCCAACAGAGTTGTTTATGAAATGGCAGTGGAATATGAACAGTACCACGGTATGGGTACGACCATTGTTGCCTTGCTTGTGACTCCGAAACTGCTCGTTGTAGCCAACGTGGGGGACAGCCGCATTTACATGATCAGGGATAGGCGCATTGAAAGGATGTCCAAGGATCATACGATTGTGGCAGAACAGATAGAAATGGGTGCACTGACAGAGGCAGAGGCTTCAGCATCTCCGCTCAAGCACATCCTGACGAAGAATCTTGGATCTGCTGATTACGTGGATCCAGAGGTGTTCGAGTTGGAGCCCTCTTACGATGACCGTTTCATCCTATGCACAGACGGTCTCACGGACCTTGTGAAGGAGAAAGAGATCTTGAAGGTCTCTCAGGAATCGGATAACCCCGAAAACTTATGCGGGAGGCTTGTTGACATGGCCCTTCAGAGAGGGGCGCCGGATAACACAACAGTGCTTGCCATTTTTCTTGAGGATGTTGAAAAGCCGCGTGCGAAGCCACTGAGAAAGGCCCGATATTTCTTGGGAGAGGCGCTGGCCCGGGCAAAAGAGATGGCCAGGAAACTGGGACATTAGGGCCGTTTCGAGTTGCTAAAAGGGTTCGTTTTTGATTAAAATAGTATCAGGCCTTCTTGGAGCCAAGGGGAGATCATGGCCAGATTGATTCTCATGTACAATAAACAGGTGATCAGTGAGTATCCTTTTGCAAAGGAGGGTGTCACCATTGGCCGGCATGAGGATAATACCGTCGTCATCGACAATCTTGCTGTCTCAGGATTCCATGCAAGAATAGACAAGAGAGGATCGGACTATATCTTGACCGACCTTCAGAGCACCAACGGTACCTTTGTCAATGATGAAAAGATTTCCTCCCAGAAGCTCTCTCATGGAGACAACATCCGGATTGGGAAACACGTCATTCTTTTTGTTGCCTCGGATAAGGAGAGGGCGTATGGCGCAGAAAAGATGGCCATGCACAAAACCATGCTTCTGGATACGGCAAAACAGAGGGATCTCCTATCTAGACAAAAGACTCCTCCCGTCCCGTTGAAACTTCCGGAAAAGATCGGCATTATCAGCTTCATTGATGGTTCTGGAATGGGCGAAATCGAACTCGCCAAAAAGCTCACCAGAATCGGCAAAGCGGATACAGCAGAAATAAAGCTCCCGGGAATGCTGATGGGAGCAACGGCCGCCACAATCAGCCGGCGCCCGTCGGGCTATGTGATTACCTTCACAGGCGGCATCACAAAGCTGAAGGTCAATGGGAAGGGCGTGAAGGACAGCGTTAAGCTAAATGACTTCGATACCATTGAGCTGGGTTCCTACAAGTTCCAGTTTTATCAGAAAGACATGTCCTCTGCTTAAGTCGTTTAAATCCGTTCTCAGGGGATTCCCTCCGCCCGCTATCCTGCCTCAGGTTGTCATGCCGTTGCGTTTGCCTGAGGCGCCCGCCAGGCTTCAGGGCTCTATTAACCCTTATCTGAGTCCTTCAGGCCCCCGCTCTTGCGCATCTTCTTGAATTCTGCAAGGGCCTCGTCTACTTGCGCTTTGGTGAAGGTTTTGCGGCACTTGGTGCACTGGTAGATTTCATCCGTCAATCGATCATAGATCAAGTCATCCGAAAAGTTGACCCCATAGAAGCGGATAGAGAAATTATAGATGAGCTTAAAGTCCCTATTGTTACAGTTGTTGCAAGAAAAGTAATCCTGCACGTATTCCATTCCCCGTCCCTCCCCATACGCGGACTTGATTGTAAATTCATCGAGAGTCTTCGAGCCATAACCTAAAGCGGCGCGCGTTACGTAGCTTCATCCCGTCGGCAGATGATGTTTCAGAGTTTCCCCATCACCTTCCTGCAAAGGAAATCGCAAGAGGTCGCTCCATAAAAGAACTACAGATAGCCCGAAACGATCGATTGCAACTGGCCAGATCAAGACATTCCAAAAAATTTTATTTATACTCTATCTTTCGACACTTTACAAATATTTTTCGTCAGCCCCATCATCCTCAGCCATCTCAGGAATAGGATATCTCGCTGAGACCTTTTCGTCTTCTTATGGCCTCGAATAAGCCAACGGTGCCCGTCATCATGTTGTCTCCCAGCGGCGCTCCAAAGACCGCGGGGAAGCGGGATTTTTCAACCATCCTGCGTTTGGGCCCTGTGGCAAGCATGATCTCCACTGACTGAAAACCGACGGCCTTCCGCATATACGCCCCATGGCCCCCTTCTCTGAGTATATTCTCATGAATGAGCCTTCCATCGGCAAGCTCAATGACCAAGGAATCGAGTTTTTGAAGAGTCATGTCCTTTGTATGATACTCAAAAAACCCGGCAATTTCGCCGCTCTCCAGGGTTGCTCCCACGGTATGGGAGGTGGCCAAGTCCAAAACCAGGATTTTTTGCTTTCGCCTTGCTCTTGGATCCAGGGAGGCACCAAGAATGGCTGCCATGCCGCTGTCCATGACGTAAATCTCATCAGCAGGCAGTGACCTGGCACTCTCAGAGATGCATCTGAGGCGATTGAAGGTAGGTGGGATTTCGGCGTCCCTGAAAAGCAGGGTATGGGGAAAAGGATTCTTATCAAGGGCGGCCATAAAGAGACTATGCCGGTAGTCCAAGTGTGATATCCCCATGGGCGGCACCCCATGGTCCTGGGCGCAGATACCGACCACGTCAAAAGAAAAAGGGACCCCGAAACTTTGCACAATGGCTTTCAGCCTTTCCGCATCAATATCTTCTAGGACAAGGACGCTCTCGTTTTTCATCCTCTGGAGATTTTCCGCAGCTGAATCATCAATCACCTCGATTCCCCAGGATCGGACTTTTTCCAGGTTGTGGTGGAGTGTAGCGGCTGCAGAGGCGGAGATGATTACCTCCCCACTCTTCGCGCGTTCCACCAGCACTTCTGAAAGGGATCCTCCCCCCATTTCCCTCCCAATGACCAGGAGATTGCCTGGAAGGGACTGCGCCTTATCTTGGACCGTCAGAATGGGAGACCTCACCACGGCTTTATAATGCAAATCCTCCTTCGTGTTGTAATAGAGCACGTCTAGAGTCCCAGCACCAATGTCCAGCATCAGAAACCTGTTCATTGTCCTGTAAAACACCCTCCTTCTATCGCATCGCGCAGAAGACTAAATCAGACGATATATGGCACGCAACACCACCGATTACATAAGCATTCCCCTTTCAACCAAGAAATGGTAAGAATCAGTGTCATCATGGATCATCAGAGCCACGAGTTAAGAGACGATACCGTTTGCCCGCCGGGTATGTGGTCGTTTGTTAAGGATTTCCTTCAAAAATCGGGCCTTGAGGAAAAGGATTTTCTGTGCCAATCCATCCCGGGAGATGGATCAAAAAGGGCCTTTTGGCGTATCTCCTTGCCACAAGGAGAGATATCGTTTATTGCCATGGAAAACACGCCGGTGGACGATTTTTCAAAGCGCGAAAACTTCGCTTATCACGTGATAGGGGAACATCTGTTCAAAAAAGGGATTCCCGTCCCCCGGATTTACCGCGCAGACTTCGATCATGGCTGGTTTATCATGGAGGATATGGGAAAGACAAGTCTTCAGGAAAGCTGCCGGGATCATGGGGCTAAAGAACACCTTTACGAACGCGTTGTAGAAATCCTGTTGAGACTGCAAATCCACGGGGCCAAGGGTTTCGATCCCGGGTGGACCTGTCAGACTCAAAAATACGATCCACTGGTCATGCGCAAGTACGAATCGGATTATTTCAGGGACTCTTTCCTTGTCAATTACCTCGGGCTGAAGAAACACTGGCCCGAACTGGAGCGCCCCTTTAACCACCTGGCCGAAACATGCGCAAGGGCTGAAAGCAGCTTTTTCCTTCACCGGGACTTTCAATCGAGGAATATCATGGTATCCGGCTCCAGGATAGGCGTCCTGGACTGGCAAGGGGGGCGCATCGGACCCCTGGCTTATGACCTCGCTTCACTCCTCATAGATCCCTACTCGGATCTATCGCCTCGTGAACGTGATCACATCCACACCGCGTATGTACGCTTGCTGAGGGAGCGTCTTCCTGGTTGCGAGGAGTCGTTTCAAAGGTATTTCCCCTATCTCGCTCTTCAGAGAAATCTGCAGATCCTAGGTGCTTTCTCTTTCTTAACCAAAGTGAAGGGAAAGACTTATTTCGAGGCCTACATTCCCCGTGCCCTCGAGTCCCTCGTCCTTCTCATTCGTGAGCTGGGAGACCCCCAGTTGGATGTTCTCTTAGAGGTTGTTGAAGGTTTACACACCATGATGTGAAACACCGCGGTCTCTCGTGTCATGACCCAGAAATACCTCGGTATAATCCTCTGCGCGACCCTGCCCCCCCGCCCGGAGGCGGGGTCGCACGAAAACATTCAATAAGACTCCTGAGACTGGAGGCTAAATGAACATGTTAATTTTGCAGGTTTTGGCATACTTCATATAGTCTTCTGCTGTCCAAATTTCCACGCCTTCGATGAAATCGTCCACGCAGAGTTCCATCATATCCACCGTCATCTGGCAACCGATGAACTTGACCCCTTCCGCCTTGGCCATATCCATCATGTCCTCAATCTCAGGAATCCCTGCGTGTTCGATCTTCTTCTTCATCATGCCCGTAGCCATGCTGCACATGCCCGGTATGGCTCCCAGAAAGCCGGGAACCTGGAACTTGATTTTTTTTATCCAGCCTTTACGGATAGCATTGAGCCCCATAAAGGTGAAGAAGATCGCCGCGTCCATGCCCTGACGCCGAGCATTAATGGCAAGCAACAGGGGAGGGTAAACCCCATCCAGCGTGTCCCTTGCACAAATGAAGGTTGCTGCCTCTCTTTGAGCCTGGCTGGCCTGCGGTCCTTTTTCTCCCATCATGTCCTTGGATGCTTCCATGTCCTCATCCTCCTTT
Source organism: Deltaproteobacteria bacterium (assembly GCA_024641835.1). Lineage (GTDB taxonomy): Bacteria > Desulfobacterota > DSM-4660 > Desulfatiglandales > HGW-15 > JAHECH01. The sequence continues at coordinate 3,757 of JAHECH010000011.1, read as the reverse complement.
GCTTGATGACTTCGCAAAAAATCCTCAAAGTGGACGGCACAGTAAAAAGCTCCAGATGCAAGGCGCGCGAATCTTGAGGAATGAAGCGTACATAGAAGTACGCTGCAATGACGAAAGATGAAGCGCAACGCTGCAGATGGACTTTTTACGAAGCCGTCTTAGTTGATTCCTAACATTTTCTCAGACAGTTGATCACCTGGATGACCTCGCGTCGTTCGATATAGTAATAAACCATTTTCCCGTTCTTTCTGGATTTGAGAATACCTTTTGCTTTCATCAAAGCGAGCTGCTGAGAGGTGAGGGATTGGGATATACCCAGAAGATCCTGAATTTCGCTCACACTCAGCTCTTTGGTCTGGAGAATTTCTATGATCCTCAGCCTTAAGGGGTGGGCAACGGTCTTGAGGATGTCAGCTGCTCTCTCCACTTTCTCCCATTCCAGAAGGCGCTTGCTTTTCGCCATGGAGACTCCGTGTGCAAAGTTTAAATCCATATATATATTATAATATTTTAATATGTCAATACTTTTTTTGTAAAATTCTTTGCTGCGACCAACCCCCGACGGGTAATGTGAACCGAAACAGGAGAGGCTAACGGGCGGTAACGTGAGGAGAGGGGGCGACCGCTCATGGAATAGGGAATCAGACATTTACATTTTCTCTTAAGGTTATATAATAGCACGCCTCATTAGAATCTTAGCCTGTGATTTCTTGGCAGGGTGCAGAGAAGTTTTCGAGGCCGACCCAGGGGGGTGGTCTCTTCAGAGCCGCAACCACTTCTCCAGTGCCATGAACCGGCGCCGAAAAGCCATAGGGTTACGGCAGTAGCCCCAGAGATGTAACGCTCCGGTTGGCTTGGAGGGACTGCGCCTACCCCGGAGAAGACTTGAGATCATGGAGGCGGTTGAGGGGATGAGTCCATTTCCGGTTGCGGACTCGTCAGAGACCACCCCCCTGGGTCGGCCGAGGAACACCTTTGGTTGCGGGGATAGGCCTGCATTGGGTGCTCTCATAGGAATATAGGGATGGAAGGAGGCGCTGGTGTGCACCGTTTGGATCATTCGAGGCATGGTTTGATGCGAGAAAGTGATTCATTGCTGGTAATCATAGACATGCAGGAGAGGCTTTTCTCTGCCATGGCGGAAAAAGAGTTGCTCGCCGACAATGTGCTCAAGCTTTCTCGATTCGCGAGGATCATTGGGCTTCCGGTTCTCATGACTGAGCAGGAAAAACTCGGCGGGACCCTTCCCCAGATCCGTGAGGAGTTGAGATCTGTTGAGCCCGTTTCCAAGGTGGATTTCGATTGCTTCGGGTCGGAGACATTTGTGGAGAAGGTGAAGGGGATGAACCGCAAAAGCTTAATCCTAGCAGGAATCGAAGCCCACATCTGTGTGGCACAAACAGCCATCAGCGCTCTGCCCGAATATACTGTTCACGTTGTGGCTGATGCCATATCTTCCCGTTCTGCACGCAATCGGGAGGTTGCGCTCGAGAGAATGATGCAGGCGGGGGTGACTGTGACCTCCACCGAGATGGTGATCTATGAGATCTTGCAGAGGGCGGGCACGGACATCTTTAGGGAAGTCCTGAAGCTGGTGAAATGAGCGGCCCTTCCGCAGGCCATTTCCCGCTGGCTCGCTTTTTCGATGTCAAAACGCTTCCGCTTCGCGGGATGGTATCATTCAGAACGGTTCAAGGCATAGGGTACATGGTACAAGGAGAATGCAGTCATGGAGAGAAAAAGGCTCTTCGAACCAGGGGATGTGGTGATGACGTTTACCGGTGAGATCGGAATCGTCATCTCGAAACAAATCCTCGAAAAGGTGGCTGCTCGATCTAAGGAGGGGAGAAGGGCGGGGCATTTCTTTTCCCCTGGGTGTTGTTACAACCCGGACTACATCACACAAATTCCGGTCTTTTTTGAGGATGGGACTTTTGATGTGATGAGAGCCATGAATCTGAAGCGAAAAGGCGACCTCCCCGAAGAAAAGAGGTTGGAGCTCGAGAGGAAGGTGGGATCATAAGAGGGGAAAGTCCCTGTTTCAAGGTGTATGAGGATGAACAGGTCCTCGCTTTTGCAGACATCAACCCCATCGCGGAAGGACATACCCTGATTATTCCGAAGAAGCATGCGGAAAACATATGGGAGATTCCAGGGGAAAATCTGGTTGCGATCCATCTCGCTTCGCAAAAGGTGGCGCATGCCATGAGGGCGGCCTTGAAGCCGTCCGGCATTGGGGCGCTCCAGCTCAACGGCAGAGGAGCGAACCAGATGGTCATGCATTACCATCTCCATCTGGTCCCTCGGATTGGACATGCCCCGGAATTGCCGATCACCGCCTGGGATCTAAAGCCGGGCGACATCAGAGCCAATGAAAAAACGGCCCGCCGAATCGCTGCGCCACCGCAATAGACAGTGGAAAGGAGAAGGGGCAGGGAGAGTGCGCTACTCCACGATCTCAACGTTCCAATACAGATAATCCCGCCAGCTTTCTGGAACTCTGTGGAACTCGATGGTGACCCTGATGGCTGGAACCCAATTGGGGCGAGCGGGCTCTCTGATGAGCTTCAAAGAGGCCTCGCCTGGCGTGCGGCCACCCTTCCTGCGGTTGCAATGGACACAACAGGTCACAATATTTTCCCATTGGGTCCTTCCACCCCGAGACTTGGGAATCACATGGTCGTAGGTGAGGTCCTCGGAAGGGAATTTTGCGCCGCAGTACTGGCACTGGTACCGATCTCTGGCATAGATGTTCTGCCTTGAGAATCTGACAGGGCTTTTGGGTCTCCTCACCATTTGCAACAACCGAACGACGGAAGGCAGCTTAATGGTGAAAGTGACTGAATGGATCTCGCGATTGTACTCTTCGATCACCTCCACCTTGCCGAGGGTCAGCAGAGTAATCGCTCTTTTCCAGTCAATGACTTTAAGCGGCTCATAGGTGATGTTCAAGAGTAGTACCTGTTCCATACGCCCGGCCTAAGCAAAAACATTAGGGAAAAACAGACGTTATCCCGGCTAGTTGCCAAATTTTATATTTTTAGACCAAACGAAGGGAAAAAACAAGAAAAAAATAAAGAATTCAAGGTGATCGTGACACGATGGCTGATGGACCGTTCCGGTGCTGCCGGCTGAGCAAGGAATGGTCGTGGAAGTGCGAGATGAGCTTGGTTCCTCTACGCCGTACAATTGATTCTTGACAAGTCCGGAGTCAGAATCTATACAAAATTCATCCGGCCAAGAGCCCGCTCACAAACAGATACCATTATCGTAGGGGTTCAACATGAAAGTCTTGGGCATCTATGGAAGCCCACGAAAAGGGGGCAATAGCGACCAACTCTTGGACAAGGCGCTGGAGGGGGCTCAATCAACAGGGGCTGAAATCCTGCGCGTCTATGCTCGGGATTTGAATATGTGCGGATGCATCGAATGTGGGGGGTGTGACAAGACGGGGGAGTGCGTGGTCAAGGATGATATGCAGACGGTCTATCCTCTTATGGATGAGGCTGATGTAATCATCCTTTCGTCCCCTATTTTTTTTTATGGTGTCACCGCCCAGGTGAAGGCATTGATTGACCGTGCTCAGGCTAGATGGGCAAAGAAAATGCTTATAAAAACCCCTGAGGAGATGAACCTTTATGAGGCTGGAAAAGGGTACCTCATCGCGGTCGGTGCAACCAGGGGCAAGAACCTTTTTGAAGGTGCCATATTGACCGCCAAGTTTTTCTTCGACGCTCTGGACATGAGCTACGAGGGA
>JAHECH010000423.1 GCA_024641835.1 Deltaproteobacteria bacterium | reverse complement strand
CGCCGGAGACTCCCCTGAAGGCCTGAAGAAGAGACTCCTAGCCGTATCCTCCGGCACAGGTGCTGCAGCCGGCTTTCGAATATCCACGCCTGCAATGATGGCTCTGATGTCATAGGCGATATCAGACAGCTTGGGGATGAGTTGATCTTCGGTGACCGCTTCAGAAACCTTCCTGACCTTCGCTTCGCTTTTGCTCAGGTCCATCACCGTAAGATCGAGGCTGTATCCTGTGCCCACGCCTGTAACGCTGCCCAAGAGAGCGTATTCTGCCTTGAGCTGCCTGGCCAGTTCTTCGGCCCTTTTTTCAGAGGTGATGCCCTGCCTCTCTTTTTCGGTCAGAAGGGGGGCAAGGGCTTCATCGCTCACCATTTCCAGTCCCTCGCCGGAGAGGCGGGAAACTAGCATGCTTTTGATCCCCTGCCGCAGGTAGCCCTTGCTCTCATCAATGTAGAACGTGAGAGGAAGGATGACGAGCCTCTTGTCCGCTGCCATCCCCCGGCCGGCCAAAGCCAAAACAAGTGGGAATATAAGCATTGCAAAAATGAGATGGCGCATGAGCATGGGCTTCGCACGGCTTTGTTGAAGGTTCATGAGACTACCTCTTGATGAAAGAATCCGTTGAGGCATCATCTTAAAGTAGGGATTTCTTGAAGTCAACCCTTCGGCTACCCCGCGCTTCCGCACGGGGTAGCCGAAGGGCCAAACCGCAAATAAAGAACCCGGGGCTTGAGGCCCCGGGTTCCTCGGTCAAACAGAAGTTAAGAGAAAGTTAGAAGTTGATCTGCCATTTGATACCGAACCAGAGCAGATCGCCAAGCTTGTGGTTGTCGCCAGCGACCTTCAGGTTTTGGTAGTCAATGTCGCCGACTTCAGGAACGATGTAGAAGTTCTTCGCCGGGCTGATCACGCTCTGGACGTACCAGACACCGGTGGTCTCCTCCACGTCAAAAAGAGCGACAGGGTCTTTCACCTTGGCGTTCTGATAAACATAACCGCCCTCGAAGGAGATCATGTCGCTCAGCTTGAACCCGATGACGCCCTGGCCCGAATAGTATTCGGCATCTTCCGACTTGTTGGTGCCGGCGTTAAGCATAAAGGTAGCGGGGAGAAGCTCCGCATACCCGTTGCCGTTGTTGGGGTTCTTGCCGTACTGGCCTTCTGCGTTAAAATAGAAAGGCCCGTATGCATACTTACCACCAAGGCCGATCTGGTAGGTATTTATCGTGGTGTCCTGCTTGGAAACCGTAGCAGAGCCAAAATTTATCTTATACTGGTTGTAGAGCCCGCCGATGAAGATGTTCACGGGGCCCGCGTTAAAGTTGTAGCTCGCCTCGAGCCTTGGGAGCGTTGTGTCCGTGTTCGTAGTGTAGCCGGTTAAAGAAGCCGTGAAGGAGGACCCTGTTGGCCCGGTGAACGCAGTGTTAAAATACACAGGGACGCCTGTTGACTGCGGGCTGACGAGAGCGACGCTGAAGCCCATGTAATTGAGCCTGAGCTGGGGCTGTCTGCCACCATAGATGGAACCGAAACCGATACCGTCACACTCACCGCCGCCCGGGCCGCACAATCCGCTCACCAGGTAGAAGTAAGGAGTGTAGTCCTGGCCGATCTCTATCTGGCCGTCCTTGCTGAAGTTCCATTTCCCGTAGAGCAGCCTGAGGTTAGGACCGGAGCCGTACTCAAAGGCGCCGCTGATGTCACCATATTTGACCAGGGCGCCGATTCGGGAGTTGGTCTGAAGGATCCAAGTGAGACCAGAGTCATCCTGCAAACCACTGAGGCCTGAGTCCCATGCTTTGGACGTGCTGCCAGGTCCGTAATACATACCACTTACGGTGTCAGCAGCCGAGCCCGTCAGGTCGTTGAGGGTCTCTTTGGAAGCCTTCTCATAAGAGGTCCACATCCTGACGCTGCCGTAGAACGACCACTGAGACTGATCTTGCGCCATCGCAGGCAGCGTGAGAGCGAGAACAAACACAACCGCTGTCAGAAGAACAAACAATTTTCGCATCACTCTTTCCTCCTGAAGAAAAATGTGTTTTGTTGAAATTCCTGTTTACTCAAACATCTTATCTTTACTTAAACATCATCCTTAACTACGCTAAATTCCACTCACCTCCTTCCCTTGGAATCACCCTCAGAACCCACCCTTAGCCCTGAGATTGCGCATTTTTATCAATCCCATAGGAGAAAGTCAAGAAGTTTCTCAGTCCTCCAGGCATTATTTTTTCGGTGGAGGGAGTCCGGGGAAGTCGGAATAAGGTCTACCGGGGCAGTTTTTTCTGGACTTCCGGAGATGGATGGCTATTATTCTTGTATGAATCCGGAGAGGAGGTTCCTATGAAAAGGAGAAGCTTGTTTCTGTTCGTGGTGCTGGCCGCGTTGCTTTCATCGCTTCTCATCAGTCAGACGGTATCGGCTGCTGAGAGGATCGTTGAATTGAGAACGCCCGGTTGCGTGTGAGGCGGCACATCTACGGCGATAAGGATTATCGTCTCGAGAATGCAAGGCGTTACGGCCGTGGAAGCAAACCCCGTCTCCCAGACAACCACGGTTACGTTCGATGACTCAAAGATCAAAGTGAAGGATATCCTTCGCGAGCTTCGGAATGAAAGGTATACGGTTCTCGGTGAGCCGAAGTACATCAAGTGAGGAATGTTCTTATAGGGAGGGATGAAGATGCCCTCCCTTTAATGTCCACACTTGTCCTTTATCCGGGTCGAGAAGATCACTTTCTCCCCGAGAAATTGAATTTTGCCCAGCGGGGAGGAGTTTTTGATTTTGGTTTTTTCCCGTAAAAAATGTCATCCATGATATTGAAAATGCCCCTTGCCATCTTATTCCTGGACACCAGTTCGACGATCAGCCTGGGTGGAAAAGTCCTGGCGTGACTCCAGGGGCAGACCCTCATGCAAATGTTACAGTCTGTCCCGATTTTCCCCCAGTAGTCAAAACAGGTTTCAGCGTTGAGCTTCCAGCGAAGGGAACCGTTCACTTCCATGCGCCCGCCCGTGGGAATGGATTGGGAAGGGCAAGAGAGAGCGCACTTTTTGCAAATCCGGCAGAAACCCTCGACTCCTATATCTACGGGTTTGTCCGGTACAAGAGGAAGGTCGGTAGTCACTGCGCCGAGCCTGATCCTGGGCCCAAACTCTTTGGTCATGAGATACCCAAGGCGCCCCGGTTCCCCCAGTCCCGCATCTACCGCCAGGGGCACGAGGAGCGCTTCATAGTGACGGAGATGGTTCGCCGCGGCTGAGTAGCCCAGGTTAGCGACAAAGGCTGCAAGCTGGGTGGCAATGTAAGCCCCTTTTCCATAGTTGAACATACTTTCAATGACCGTGGGGGTGTGAGGCGCGGCGCCCACCATTCTGAAGTCCATTTCTGTAGCAAATACAATGGCGTAACGGCGGTCGCTCACTGCGATTTCTTTACCCCAATCTTCCCAGTTTTCATGAAAGATCTCTCCCCTGTGAGAATAAATCCAGAGAGGATTGATCTCGGTGATTCCCACAAGATCAGCTCCAAGGTGAAGGGTATAACCCTTGACCCTCTCCGTCGCCTGTTCCGGGGTCAATTCAAATCTCTTCCCTTTCACTACAGGGTGGGGATGGGGTTTGACCTGGCCCTGGAGGGATACGTGCATGGGGATCGAGAGCGAAGCCATGGCAGCTGCCACGTTCGGGCCATCGGCCGGCTTGTCTATGGACCCCACCTGCCCCAAAGGTCCACCCCTCTCTCTTCTCTTGGTGTCATATACTTCAAGTTCAGGGTGTTGCGCATAGAAGGTTTTGTACTCTTCTGAACCGGGCCTGAGAGAGCGGTTTCTCGCAAAGACGACCTCCCTCTCGTCATACCTCTTGACCTGCCCCACGATATGGCCCATCGTTCCCTTCAGAGCCGCCTCGTTCGGGGCGGTTCTTCGCAAAAGGAAGAAGGCCGCTACTGCTACAAGAATAAGCCCTGCAATGAGAACGGCGGCTCCGGGCCCTGCCTCGTAAAAACGGGATTTCCACAAAACGAGGAACAGAACGAGCAAGCCAAGCATGCCCAGAAACTGGAGAACTGCAAAAGCAGAGGCCCTTTTCTCTTTTTCCCAGATAGAAGAGAGCAAAAAGCACAAACCGATGAAAGCCTGAATCGTGAGGACCAGACCCGCGACAAAGACGAGAACACTGGCCATTGTTTCATCCCCTCTGATTTTTCTTAGCGATTGTAGGCGATTTTCTGGTCACGTCAAGGATGAACCGATTCTCTCGATTTTCGCAACCGGTGTTATCTGGGCATCTACGATCCATCTTGACAAATGACCTTTCTGTGATACGATCGCGATTCATTCAGATTCCTTTTGCCGGCTCAATCCACGGTCCTGCAATGAGCTGGTATTTCATGCCTCGCAATCTTTAGGTTGGGTCGGATCGCCTTCTTATCCGCGGGAAATAAAGCTTTATTGTGGGCAGCATGGTCTCATGACGGACGGGGGTGCCATACGATGAAGGTTCTGGTAAGTGATTCGCTGTCAGCGCAAGGTGTGAAGATCCTCAAGGAGACACCGGGTATTGAGGTGGATGTGAATACGGGACTAACCCCTGAAGAGTTGAAAGGCATCATCGGACAATACCACGGGCTCATTATTCGGAGTGCCACAAGAGTGACAGCAGAGATCATTGAGGCGGCCCATAACCTGAAAGTCATCGGCCGAGCGGGTATCGGTCTCGATAATGTGGATGTTCCTGCGGCGAGCAAAAGAGGTGTCGTCGTGATGAACACTCCTGAGGGGAATATCATCACCACAGCGGAGCACACCATAGCCATGATCATGGCCCTTTCCAGGAG
>JAHECH010000422.1 GCA_024641835.1 Deltaproteobacteria bacterium | reverse complement strand
ATTAAATCAACTTGCGCCCCAGACCTTGGTTGACCGCAATGAAAAGGGCCTTTCTCGCTTTAGGTTAGGTTTCGGAAACCCGTCTTACTTCGGGACAAGAAGCATTGTCACACGCCAACCCTCCCGTGTGGGGGGTTGGTCTATAGTGCCCCTATGCGCGACTTCCTGAGCGATCCTTTCGAGGAGATGTATGCCCGTGTCCAGGTATGTCAGCTCTCTGCCCCTGAACATGATCGTAACCTTCACCCGATCTTTCTTTTCCAGGAACTTCCTCAGATTCCTGATTTTAAATGCCAGGTCATGCTCCTCCGTATGAGGCCTCAGCCTGATCTCTTTGAGCTGAAAGGCCTTCGACTTCTTCTTGCCCTCCTGAAATCTTTTGCTCGCCTGGTACTTGTACTTCCCATAATCCATGATTTTGCACACGGGCGGGTCAGAGTTCGGAGAGACTTCCACCAGATCATGCCCTTCCTGTCTTGCTGATTCCAGGGCTTGCTGGGTGCCCATGATGCCAAGTTGTTGCCCGTCCAGCGAGATCAGCCTCACCGTCTTCGCACGGATACGCTCGTTCACATTGACCTCATCACTTTTCCTGCCTATGGCTCTACCTCCTTTGTTTAGATTCTTCCTGAATGCGCTGAATGAATTCCCCTTGTTTCATCAAGGGAAGATTCTCTCCGCTCCTCAACCTCGGAGTCACCCCTTCATTTTGGGACTCTTTGTCCCCGATGATCAACATATATGGAACCTTCTGGAGTTGGGCTTCTCTGATTTTCAGGCTGAGCTTCTCATTGCGGAAGTCGCCTTCAGCTCTTACGCCCGCTTCCTGTAGGGATTTCAAGACGCTTTCCCCAAAGGGGATATTTCTGTCGGTCACGGTCAGGATAACGGTCTGAACAGGTGCCAACCATACCGGAAAAGCGCCGGCATAATGTTCTATAAGGACACCGATAAACCTTTCGAGAGCGCCAAGGATAACCCTGTGGATCATAGCAGGTCGATGTTTCTGGCCGTCCTTGTCGATATAAAAGAGATTAAACCTCTCCGGCAGCGTGAAATCGCACTGAATGGTCGCACATTGCCAACGCCGATCTAGAGCGTCTTTCAGCTTCACATCGATCTTTGGCCCGTAGAATGCACCGTCTCCCTCGTTAATCTTGTAGGGCAAACGATGATCCTCCACCGCAGCAATGAGGGCATGAGTAGCTCTTTCCCAGTCCTCGTCCGACCCAATGGATTTCTCGGGACGCGTGCTGATTTCCAGCTCATAGTCGAACTTGAAAATCGCCATCATGTCTCTCACGAAATCAAGAACGCCTTTGATTTCTCCGTCAAGTTGGTCAGGGGTACATAGAATATGGGCATCATCCTGTGTGAATTCCCTCACCCGCAGTAGCCCATGAAGGACACCAGAGCGCTCATGTCGGTGAACGAGACCAAGCTCGAAATATCTTTTGGGAAGTTCCTTATAGCTTCTGATGTTCGAGCTGTAAATGAGCATGTGAGAGAGGCAGTTCATGGGCTTGATCCCATAGGACTGACTATCAATTTCCGTGAAGTACATATTCTCACGGTAATTTTCAAAGTGGCCGGATTTTTTCCACAATTCAGTTTTGAGGATCTGAGGACCCTTCACAAGCTCATATCCGCGCTTCAGATGCTCCTGTAGCTCAAACTCCTCTAAAATGTGTCTCAGCATAGCTCCCTTGGGATGCCATACTACCATTCCGGCTCCAATCTCCTCATAGGTGCTGAAAAGTCCGAGCTGGGTTCCCAATCTCACATGGTCCCTTTTCCTCGCTTCCTCAAGTTTCCTGAGGTGGGCTTTCAGCTCTTTCTGTTCGGCAAATGCTACACCGTAAATGCGGCTCAGCATCGACCTTTTTTCGTCGCCCCTCCAGTATGCCCCAGCCACTTTCGTCAGATGGAATGCCTTGATCTTGCCCGTGGATGGGAGATGAGGACCACGGCAGAGATCCGTGAAACTCCCCTGGGTGTACAGAGAGACGGTCTCTACACCAAGATCGTTGATTAGCTCCACCTTGTAGTTTTCACCCTGAGATTTGAAATAGGCGATCGCCTCACTGCTTTTCATTTCTTTTCTGACAAAGGCGTAATCGGCATCGATGATCTCCTTCATTTTCTCCTGGATTTTAGGAAGATCATCCTCCCTGAAGGGTCTCGTATAATCGAAATCATAATAGAAGCCATTCTCGATGGCTGGCCCGATGGTAACCTTGACTCCCGGGAAGAGCTCTTTTATGGCCATGGCCATCACATGGGATGTACTGTGCCGCAGTATCTCCAGGCCTTCTTCCGAGTCAATATAGATCGGTTCCAACTCGGCTCCCGGCTCGATGGTGGAAGAGAGATCGCGGGCCTCGCCATTCACTCTCACAGCCGCTAGTCTTTCCACTCCCTCGACGCCGAGAAGCTGGAGAACCTCAGGCCCTTTCGCAGAATCCACGGCGATCTCCATAGGCAGTTGACCCTTAAGTCGAGCGGTAATACTTCCCATAGGCTGAAATCCAAAACAAACGAGGCATCCAAAGCAAATTCAAAACCACCTCAGATGCCTCATTCCAATCTTAAGCTCAATAATGCAAACCTGTTTAGCTACCCGACACCTTGTCTTAGATTCTGAGACACCCAACAAACTTCTTAGGCAGAGTAAACTTTTCTAGTCCATCATAAGAATTCCCGCAGTCGCTACATTGGACTTCATTTATGCTGCAACAACCTTTTATGTGCGCCTTTTTATTGTTTATTTTTATTTTAAAGTCAATAAAAATCTCTAGTACGCTGCTCTTCGATACCGGAACCCAGCCTGCTGACGGTATCCACCCGACTTTTTCCTCTCATCATAGCTCTTCTCTTATCCTGGAAGATCAGGAAGGGGGACAGTTCATATTGGCCGCCCCCAGCATGTCTGGAATACTCTCCGAGGTGACCGCCAGCCCAAAGAAAAAAAAATTAAGGGGTGCTGTTGGAACACCCCTTAATGAGAAGCACGGCTTCGCTGGAGGTAACTGCCTAAGCAAGACCTCTAGAAACTGTGGTGATAACCCATGAGCTGAATTGACGCAACAACCATTCCCGGTAAAGCCTTCAGATCCAGGCTATGACCCACTGTTCTCAACACCGTCATGACATAATTACCTTGCGGGGATATATGGGATTTCAATTCCCCACCATCCCTGCTGCATGGATTTCTTCTGGTCCTCTCCCGTCGGGTTCGCGTAGCCTGACATACTGAAGAGCATATGGTCATTGGTTCTGTACATCGTATCATGCTGCCAGAATTCGGATTGAGTGGCCGATGCACCACATCCAAAGAGAAAAACCGCAAACATAAGCAATATAAGTATTTTCTTCATAACTCCCCCTCCTTTTCATCTAATTTTAATTGGCAAGTGCGAGCCTTAACCAACTGGTGAATAGGCCGTTACGTGAGGAACATACACCAATAGTTTAAAAGCTGAACTCCATCCCCCCAAAACAAAAAAACCGACCGCCACGCCACGCAAAGCAAACGTAATTTAAGGGCTTTTCTGAGGATGTCAAGGCCAAAATAACGTCGTCCCATTCTTTGTCGAAGGACCTTGACCCAAACCTTTCTTCGCAAGCCGTCCACTGGTGGCATTGGTCTTTTTCCATACTATTCCAGCCTATTTCGACATTCTTGAGCATATTCTTGACAGAAATTGGATACTTCTGTATACGTTACGTCATACTGCATCCTCCATAGCGATATAATCTATTGGTATCGTTTTACTTATCGCATGGCCATGGTTTAGCATGATTTTTGCAGCACTCCTCCGTGACGTAAGATAAGCGGCGACCATTTGCATGATAGAGCACAGGAGGAAGAGGTATGAAAAGGTTTTCATGGGTATTTCTGTTCGTCTTCTTGGCTGCATGTGCCACTGCAGGCCCAAGCAAAGCACCTGATAATTTTGTAGTTCAAGTACCTGAACAGTGGATAAAGCTGAACGTCTCTGATTGCACCATGTGGTCTAAAGAGGGCCCGTTCGAGCAGTACATTTTCATCCAGCAGCGTCCTGTGAGCCAAGAGTTTCCTCACGCAAAAAAGACCCTTTCCCCGGGAATGACATCCAAGGAAGTTTCTGACCTGTTCCTGCAGGAAATCGCTTTAGACCCTGGCGTTCTTGATCTGCGGGTCTTGGAAAAACACCCCGCCAAAATCAACAGTTACGACGGATTCAAAGCTGTCTTTACCTACAGGGTCAAGGATGGGTACAACTTTAAGACCATGCTCTACGGATTTCTCCTGGGAGAGTGGTTCTACGGCATCCGCTATAACGCCGATGTCAGTAAGTTCACTGAGGAAGATGTCAGAACATTTGAAAAAATGGTCAAAACATTCGTGATTAAGGGCGTGTAATCAGGCGTAATCAGCCGAGCCACTCATCGCTCAGCACAGGTTCCTAGCCTCCTCTTAGCTTTTCATAGGCATCGGCGCAGGCTTTTCAGCGAAGGTGGCCGGGGAAGTTCACATCACCGTTATCGCCACTTCCCCGAGCCATCTCCCTCTACCGATTAGCCTGGCGAAATCATGACACCACAAAATCAAAAAGGGCTGCTCTCGTCGCAACCCTCTCGATACCATGGTAGGCACGAAGAGATTTGAACTCTTGACCCCTACCGTGTCAGGGTAGTGCTCTCCCCCTGAGCTACGTGCCTACAGTCGCAATCGTTTTTTAACAGCTGGAACCTTCCATGTCAAGCCCAATTTGAGTGCACTCACTTCCGGTTTCTCTCTTTGTTGTTTGCTGATCCCTCACCCACGATCTTGAAACCATAGCGCATATAGTCCAAGC
>JAHECH010000421.1 GCA_024641835.1 Deltaproteobacteria bacterium | reverse complement strand
AACAAATCGTCGGAGGCGACGCGGCTTTCAGCCGCGAGTTGTATCGCGGCACGTTTTCGATTCTAGGCTTGAACAGTACCGCTATCGGGGTAAGCCGCCGCGCGCCTCAACTCAACCGTTATGTGGCAGTTCCTTTGGAGGTGAGGGATGCATTCGATGAAAGTTTGCATTGTCGGGGCCTCTGGGAAGCTCGGCAAGTACATGGTACAGCACGCGCTTGACCGGGGCTACGAGGTGGTTGGCGTCTGTCGGGAGCGCAGCGTAGGCAAACTCGACGCGTTCAAAGGGCGCATCACAGTCATTCCCGGCGCTACGAACGACCGCGAGGTTATCAAGAAGGCGGTCGCAGGGTGTGACGGGGTGCTCACGGTGCTGGTCCCCTGGGGAGTTCACCACTACTCGTCGGGAACGGCCCAAGCGGTACTCGACTACGCGCGTCCGGGTGCGCGCCACATATTCTCCTGCGGCTGGCATATTACGCGAGACGGCCAGGACGTGTACTCGCCGACCTTCAAAGCGGAAGTGAAGGCCATGAGCTGGCTCGCGCGGCTAATTCGCGTCGTGGACATCGACGACCAGGTGGAAGCGTGCCGGCGGGTGTTTGACAGCGACACCCGGTGGACAGTCGTGCGTGGGAGCGACCTTGAAGAGGGTGAGAGCCAAGGCCTGCCCGTGTGGAGTCGGCACGTGGGTGATCCCATCCTCGAGAGCAATATGACGCGCCGCGTGGACTTTGCCCTATTCATGGTAGAGGCCCTTGAGAACGACGAGTTGATCCACGAAGCCCCGGCAATTGTCGGATGTCGCACACCCTCGGCGCTTGCACACACGGCTGCTGTTGGGTCGGGTCATGATCGCTAACGCAGCGCTGCCCCAGGAGTCTCACTTAATAATGGCACATAACAACGGGTTCCAGCGGACGGGCTGCGCCCGCCATAGAACTGCTCAATGAAGCCGATACCGCTCGCTGCGCTCGCGGCTGCGCCTTGCCCCACTGCGGCACGGATGCCCCTGCGGCGCATCCGTACCTTGGGGGTGCGGCTTATCTCGCGCCCCATTAGGCAGCGCAGCTCAGCATAGATTGAAGCAGACTGAATCATGCGACCGAGCTTCATCCATAGATATCCGGTAGCTTCGTTTTACATCTTGGCATTGTCACTCGGGGCAGGCACCGTGTACCTCGTTGTGCAGGGCGTGCTTCCCTCCAGCCTGGCATTGGCTGCCGCTCTCTCCGCCTCGATCGCGGGGACCATCATGACTGCAGTAGAGGATGGAAGAGCCGGTCTGAAACTGATGCTAAGCCGGCTGCTGATCTGGCGAGTCGGGATCGGATACTGGCTCTTTGCGATGCTATTTATTCTTCCGGCCATACTTCTCGGCTCTATGGTCAATCCTCTCTTCGAAGGTGATCCGCTCTCCTTCAACAACATGAAGCCGTCCTTTGAGATCCTGCCAATGTTCATTGGCTTCTTCATCGTTGCAGGGTTGGGAGAGGAGCTGGGCTGGACAGGTTTTCTCACGCCCAGACTTCAAGCCCGCTTTGATGCATTGACCTCGTGCGTCATACGTGCCATTCTCGGCGGGCTATGGCATCTCCCGCTGTTCCTCTACTCCAGCCTTCAGCACCCAGCGCTTGCGGATTTCCCGTACGCTGGATGGATCGCTCAGAAGGGGTTTCTGGTAGCCATAGCAACACTGATCCTGGTGTTCCTGGTCCCCTGGTCTGTCTTCTACAGTTGGATCTTCAACAATACTAGAGGGAGCCTATTGCTGGTTGCTGTTCTGCATGGGTCGGAGGTTTGGGTTGCCTATTGGATGGTGAGTACCGGGATAAACCCGGGCAACCTCGACAACTACTGGGGATATGGTGCTCTCATGGTCGTTGCTGCGATTATCATCATCTCTACGAATGGCACAAAAGACCTATCCCGCAACTATAGAAGGGTCGTCCACCAGCCATCGCTTGCGTAGGAAACGTCGAGAGAATCCACGAATTAAATGTGAAGATGTACAGCGTCGCTGGCTTTGTCTAGCCTGATTTCAGAAAAAGGCTGCTCTGGGGCACTGAATCACCCCCCTGTGCCCTCCAGCCCCCTCCGGCCGAGCTGCAACGCGGCGGAGACTGGTGCCCCATCAAAGTGAATCTGATAAGTTAGATTCGGCCTCATGGGCGTGATCTGTTCATATCATAATCCCTGTGATGGGGTACTGGCAAATATCGGCTGCTTCTGCTAAAATTGTCTCAGGTTTCCCACTTGAGATGAACGGCTCCCGGCTGGGCTTCCGCGCTTCGCCAGAGGGGAGGGTCACCCGAATTCCAAATACAACATAAAGAGAGACGTGTAGTATGGGAAACAGAGCCGTTCTGCTAATTGTTAGACGTCCTCAAGGGATGGATATGGCCACATTCTCGGTCTTTTCAAGAAAGCCCATCAGCCACGCCATCGCCATAGGCACGGTGGTGCTATTGTGGATGAGCTACACAGCCCTCCAGACACTCTTCGTCACAGGCTATGTCACTGAAGTGTGGTCTGCCATCTTGGGCTTCGTTCCTGGTATCACAGGAATCATTGTTCTCGCTGCTACGGGGCTAACGAGAGAACAACTCTTCTTGCGAATGGCGCCACTGTCGTGGAGAGGGATTGCTGTCTTGATCGGCATATTCGCATTCGCCCTGGCCGCTATTGTGCCATTCGGTAAGTGGCAAGGTTGGAATTGGATGGCCGCTCTCGTTTATGCTCCCGCGAGCGGCATCTCTCAGGAACTGTTCTTCCGCGCTGTGCTGCTTCCCGCTGTTCTACTGGTGCTCAAACGCCGATTGCGCGCCGCCATTGTTCTGCACGCGCTTCTGTTCAGCCTTTGGCACATCGGTCCCTTCTTCGTTGGCGCACCCCTCTGGGCGGCAGTAGCAGTCATGTTTGTGCCCTTGCTATCTGGAATTGGGTGGGGGTGGCAGGTACAACGTGACAGAACTGTATTCTGGGCCGCGGTCCAGCACACGCTAATCTGGGTCATCGGTGGACAGTTTCCCATTTCTCAGTGATGTTGTCGAGTCCGTCGGCAAAACTACGCTGCCTACCTTCGCTACTGATCATAAGCGGCACCAGACAAGGAGGACTATCCGATGTGGCGATCTACCCTGCACCCGACCGAGCTAGGCCCGGGGTCCTGCTGGCGCGAAAAGCAGAGTTGATATCGTTCAAAACATTAGACCCGCGACATCGATCGGTGCAGCGAGTTCGCGTTGAAGGACGGACAGCAGTTCGCCGCGTGGAATGATCTACAGCCCCGGCTTGGGGAAGGAGGGAAGCCGTGAGCAGTCTCTATGATGACCTGTCCGAGAAGTTGAAGAAGGACCCAAGACTGACTAAGAGGGGTGGCGCGAGATACGACCTCAGCCTCCTCCTATTCAACGCAAGAGATTCTCTGCACGAGCTATGGGAAGCGGCTGACCGATACGTCCGATCCCGCGACACCGAGGCTTTCGGCGACCTGCAGGATGCCGTCGAGAAGCTACGCCCGCTGTTCGGGGAGAGGAGCGACCGTGAGCGAGCGCATGAGTGACGAGCGGCTGAAGCAGCTAGACGCAGTATGGTTGGGTGAAGTTCGCGCGCGTAGGCTCGGGGCCGTGGGGGTACGGCTTATCTCGCGCCCCATTAGGCGGCTTGCCCCTGGAAGGAGAAGGAGAAATGGATAGAGAGAATCAGCATCACCCGGAAGGTCAAGGCACAGACCGGCACACACTTGAGATAAGTCATCTCAAGCGTCGGGAGATTCAAGCACCGATAGCCGCCTGTCTAATCAGAGGATTTGCCAGAGTGATGGGCCAGGACAAAGCCATAGAAATAGCCACTGCAGCGGTTCAAGCAGATGCGATGATGGCTGGCAGGGTAATGGCTGAGAAGTATGGTGGCAACACTATGAAAGAGTTGGGCCGTGTCGTAAGAGAGATATGGGTCGAAGACAGCGCCATGACAATCCACGTACTGGAGGAGACGGAGCAGAATTTCAGTTTCGATGTTACTCGCTGCCGCTATGCCGAGCTATATGAGAAGGCCGAGATGAAGGAACTTGGTTTCTACCTATCCTGTTGTCGGGATGAACCCTTCACCAGGGGATTCAATCCTCGAATGAGGTTATTGCGTACTCAGACCATTATGCAAGGCGCATCCCTTTGTGACTTTCGATTTGTCCTTGAGTAGCTGATGAGGCGGTTTACCGCTGCGGTTGTGAAGCGCAATTCACAAAGGGCGCAACAGGCACACTATCTTTTGAGCAGTCGCGTGATCGGATATCCACCTGCATAGGTGATCTGTCCTCCCTCCAGGTCTCTACGCCTACTCCGCGCCACACAAATCCTTAGTCGTTAGGTGCGCTCACAATAGAAAGAGTTGAGGAAAGAAGATTATGACTGCCAAGAAGAATGCTCAATCGGACATACAATTTCTCGACATGCAGGCCGAAGTCGGCGTTACCAAACACATTGGTGGTTTTGAAGCAACTAACGAGCTTCTATCGCTATGCCACATTGAGGGTGCTCGGGAAGTCCTGAATGTAGGCTGTGGGATAGGCGTCGGCTCCACCTACATCGCCAAGAAGTATGGTTGCCATGTGGTGGGCGTGGATATTTCGGAGAAGATGATTGAATGGTCACGACGACGCGCAAGGGAAGAGAGGGTCGAAGCCAGGGTTGAGTTTCGCACTGCCGACGTGTTGGACTTGCCCTTCGAAGCAGACCGCTTCGACGTAGTCTTCGCCGAATCGGTGCTGATTTTCGTAGAAGACAAGGCGCGGGCGATTCGGGAATGCGTACGGGTGACAAAGCCAGGCGGCTATGTTGGGCTGAA
>JAHECH010000010.1 GCA_024641835.1 Deltaproteobacteria bacterium | reverse complement strand
GGATGACTCTGGGCTCTGTCAACAACCTCTCCGTAAGTGAAAAAGGACGAACCTCATAGTCTCGCAGAAAGCCGAATACTTCTCCCTTTCTGTAATATAGAAAAATCAAGCCGGCCAAAACGATTGCTATGCCTAAGAAAACGATTTTCCATGCGCTTTTTCTTATGAACTTAGCAGGAGACTTTTGAACGAGAAGGATTTCATACAGGAAGAGGCTCAAAGGCAGCAGCAATCCATTTTCTTTTGAACCAAAAGACATCAAGAAAGCAAGGGAACATAGGCACATGAACAGCGCCTTTCTCAGGTCGCGCTGAGCTGTCCTATACTTGACATAGAAATACATGCTCATGACATAAAACATGCCCGCTAGAGAAGTCATTCGCTGAACGATATACGTAACTGCCTCCACTTGAAGGGGATGGATTGCCCACAGCAGAGTGCTGAGGAGAGCGATGGAGTATGCCTGAAGTGCATATTTCTCTGAAAGGGATGGCAGGAGCAATGTATGATATATGAGGAGATACAAGAAAATGCTCGCCATAATGTGAATCACCACATTCGTCAGATGGTACCCGACTACATCCAAGCCCCCAATATAGTAATTCAAAGCAAAGGTGAGGCATGCGACCGGTCTGTAGAGGCCGCCAGGCCGGCCAGGGTCAGAAAAAAGGGCCCTCTTTATGCCTTCCAGGGAGATGGCCTCTAGATGGAGACTTTCATTATTCACGATGTTCGTGACGTCATCTAATTGCCATCCAGTGACTAAGGCATTGGAGTAGACAAAACAAATCATGATGGACAAAGCGAGGACAGCGAAGATAACTCTTCGGCATGGAGACAGGCGGGTTTCAGTGCCAGTGGGCTCTTGCACCTCTCTTGATCCCTTGGGAGTAGTCAATCCGCTTTGTTTGGCGTTAGAGCGACGCGCCGTTCTTCCTCAAAGCCCCTTTGCAAGGGGGGGTCATGGATCAATGCCCCCGTGCCGTTGTATCACCAGAAGACGCACGGGGACAATGCTTGAGTCGCCCAAAAACAAGTGAACTGGTCGGATGACCAGTTCACTTGTTTAATACTGCTAGGCTCTGTTAGCTACATCATGGCACGGCACTCACAGAACCACCCGGGCCGGACAGAGAGTATGTCTTGTCGCCGCTGGTGTGAATAGACGTAATGGTGTAACCTGATGTGCCACCCGTGGTATCAAGCGTCACGTTGGCGCTGGTGAAAAGTCCGTAGGTCGTACCCAGTATGCCGGCGACGGCATTAGCGTAGTGAGAATTATCCACAAAATATGCCTCTTGAGCCGTTGCAGCATTCCTGAGGTCAGCTTCCGCCGCAGCGTTGTAAGACCTCATCCTGTAGGCGGAAAATTGGGGTATAGCGATCGCCGCCAAGATACCAATGATGGCGATAACGATCATCAATTCTATAAGGGTGAAACCTTCATCTTTCTTCATGATTCGTGTAAGCATTTTCGTCCTCCTATCTTTCATTACTCCCTATAAATAGGGTCAAAACTAGCTTCGCTAACTTCGCTAACAACCTAAAACCCGTTCACCTCCTTTCATAAAACTCGCGCCGTGGGTCAGTCATTATGATGCGATCGATTGCCTATGAAACATACAATTCCCATGCCATAATGGCGACGTCTTCATTTCAAATTTTAGTGGTGTAAATACATACAGTTATGACTTGCCCGTGTGAAATCGGGTCTTGGTATTCACCATCCGGGAGAGGATTCTTGGCCGGGTTTTACGAATTTTGTAAAAAAGTTGCCGTTTTTTGTAAGAGCGGTCACAATAGGGAATGCATTGCCGTTCCCGCTCCTAATCGAGCATTCGGCAAGCCGCAAATGAGACCAAGCAGGTGTATCCTTTGGGTGGGAATAAGCCTTTGTTTTCCAACGAGATACCGATCCCATGGACTGCTCCTGCTGACGTAAAGGCTCCGGATGTCGGGTTTACGTGTCGTCACTTGGGCTCAGAGCAGGAGAGCACTTCTGGCCAGCTACTGAGGCTGGTCCTTAAAACGCGATCTTATTCAGGGGAGGTGATCATGCCGAGCTTGTCAAGCCGATATCTCAAGGATCTCATGGTGATGCCCAACAGGGAGGCAGCCCTCTGTTTTGACCCATGAGCCATTTCCAGACTCTTGAGGATGTAGTCTCTCTCGATCTCGCCCAAGATCTGATCGATATTGATCCCTTCGGAAGTGAGATCCCTTCGTCGCCTGTTTTCTCTATTTCGTTCCCGCTGGAAGTTGGATAGGGTCAGGCTTTCGGGCAAGACGATATTTGAGGCCTCCAGGGCAACGCTCCGCTCAATGATGTTCTCCAGCTCCCGCACGTTGCCCGGGAAATGGTATTGCTTGAGAAGGTCCATGGCATATGCGGAAATCTTTCTCACATCCTTTCCAAGCTCCGATGAGTATTTTTCCAGAAAGTGCTGTGCCAGAAAGGGCAGGTCACCGTCTCTTTCTCTCAAAGGAGGCATGGCAATATGAATTACATTGAGCCTGAAAAACAGGTCCTCTCGGAATTTCTCCTTGATTACCTCGCTTTCCAGGTCTTTATTCGTCGCTGATATGAACCGAACGTCCACGCTTCTCTCATCGGTCCCCCCCACAGCCGTGTAAGTCCGGCCTTGGATGACTCTCAGTAACTTGACCTGGATAGCCGGAGTCAATTCTCCCACCTCATCAAAAAACACGGTGCCCCCGTCCGCCACATCAAAAAGGCCTTCTTTATCTGCAGTAGCCCCGGTGAATGCCCCCTTCTTATAACCGAACAGTTCGCTTTCAATGAGATTCTCCGGAATTCCGGCGCAGTTGATCACAACGAACGCTTTATCCTTCCGTGGACTTTGCCTGTGAATAGCCTTAGCCACCAATTCCTTGCCGGTACCGCTTTCACCTGAAATAAAAACATTGGACTTTGTAGGCCCCACTCTCTCAACGAGATCATAGACTTTTCGCATCTGCGGACTATCGCCGATAAGGCAATCAAAATGGAGATGGACTTTAGAACGGTCTTCCACGTGTTCACTGAGTTTCGGCTTTCTGGACTCAAGGGCGTCTTTGACGATCTTCTTGAAATCCCTTACCTTGAAAGGCTTGGGAATGTAGTCATAGGCCCCTTCCCTCATAGCCTCCACAGCGGTTTCCGCCGTGGCAAATGCGGAAATCATGATAACGATCGATTCCTGGTTGATCGCCTTCGCCTTCTTCAAAACTTCAATCCCATGGATATCCTGCATTTTAATGTCCGTAATAATCAGGTCAAATTTGTTCTTTTCAAGAAAATCGAAGGCCTCTTTACCACTGGCTGCCACAAAGACCCGGTAGCCCTCCTTGGTTAACAAGATCTCGAGGAACTCCCTCATGCTCCTCTCGTCGTCAACCACCAAGATGGTCTGCGTCTCTTTCCCAGACAACTCTTCCTCCCATGATCGTAATCTGGTTTTTCTCTTTCAGCTGTCTCCCTATGAAAGGTGAGTTCTTGCTCTTGGATTGAATATCTTCAGCTCTTAGATTATACTTAAAGTCAGGATCAATGATAGCCAAATCTGCGGGTGCGGATTCATTTTTGCATTGGCATTATACCCTATCACTGTTCTGTGGTCTAAAGTAAAATATCGTATTTCTCCTGGGGTCAACCACGAGGCCGCATTTTCTCCATAGAGCCATTTCTGGCCTCTCCTCGATCATTCTCCCCACTTCCCCCGCTCAATCTCTTTCAAACGGTTTCCGTGAAAAAAAACCCCCTTGCCCCTGTGCGGACAAGGAGGTTTTTTCCTAACTCTCACCAGCAACATGATCATATCGTCATGGGTCGGTCTCATAAGGGTCTCTTGAAAACCTGCTCACAGCAACCCAAGGAACCATGCCCGATAAAACCCCCTTTTGGGAAGATTCTTTCATGACTCAGTCGAGACTTTCTCCGTACCGCCGCTCGCCTCTCCGCTCTTGGCCTCAACCACTTCCTTCTTCTTCCCTTTTGACTTAACCTCCCTCTTCTCCTTGGTCCTTGCCTTAGTGACCGTCTTCTCCTTTTTCTTTTCTGCTTTCTTGTCCTCCTTCCCTGGGAGGATTTGGATTACAGAAATGGAAGCCCCGTCTCCTTTCCTGGTCCCTTTCTTGACAACTCTCACATATCCGCCTTGTCTTTCAAGATAGCGGTCCTTCAATTCATCAAAAAGCTTGTGCGCCACAGCCTTATCTCTGATGAACCCAAGGGCCTGCCTCCGGGCATGAAGATCTCCGCGCTTGGAGAGGCTGATCATTTTTTCAGCGACCCGTCTCAGCTCTTTTGCCTTTTCGTCGGTCGTCTCCAGCTGCTCAAACTTGAAAAGCGAGGTAACCATATTCCTCACCATGGCCTTGCGATGACTCGCGTTGCGACTCAGATTCCTACCCAGTTTTCTATGCCTCATTGATCCAGTCCCTCTTCCTTACCTTGGTTTCCCGATTGATCCGGCTTCCGGGGCAAAGGGAAGCTATCCAGTTTCATACCCAAGGAAAGGCCCATTTCCTCAAGGATGCTTTTGATCTCGTTCAAGGACTTCCTTCCAAAGTTCTTGGTCTTCAACATCTCGGCCTCTGTCTTCTGAACCAGTTCACCGATATAGGTAATATTGGCGTTCTTTAGACAGTTGGCAGAGCGAACCGAAAGCTCAAGTTCTGACACAGGCCTGAGCAAGTTGGCATTGGACTTCTCCTCCGCGGGCTCCTCTTCACCTTGCAGGGGTTCGGGTTCTTCCTTGAAGTTGATGAAAGGCGACATCTGCTCCTTGAGAATTTTGGCGGCATACGCCAGGGCATCTTCGGGAAATACGCTTCCATCGGTCCATATTTCCAGAGTAACCTTGTCATAGTCGGTAATCTGCCCGACCCTCGCATTGGTCACGACATAGTTGACCTTTTGGATGGGTGAGAAAATAGCATCAATAGGTATGATCCCGATCTGGTAATCAGCACTTTTCATGCTTTCCGCAGACACATACCCTTTGCCCATTCTCACCTTCATTTCCATATTGAGACTGCCCTCTTTGTTGAGGGTGGCAATGTGCTGCTCTGGATTCAAAATGGTCACCGTACCGTCGGTCTCAATGTCCCCCGCGGTGACAATCCCTTCCCCTTCACGAGAAAGGTGGGCCACGGACTCTTCCCGATTCACGAGCTTCAGCTTGATCTCCTTGAGGTTCAGGATAATATCCGTCACGTCCTCCATAACGCCGGGAATTGTCGAAAACTCGTGCACCACATCTTGAAATTGAACTGAGACAATGGCCGCTCCTTGCAAGGAAGAAAGGAGTATGCGTCTTAATGCATTGCCAATCGTGATCCCGAACCCTCTTTCCAAAGGCTCACATACGAATTTCCCGTACGAATTTGTTCGGGATTCCTCTTCTATCACAATGTTCTTCGGCTTGATCAACTCTCGCCAGTTTTTCGCTCTTAGGTCTGCCAACAGCTCCCTCCGATCAATGATGATGCCGTTCAACCAAGCCAGCCGGGGGGCATTTCACCCATTTCTAAGCTGGCGTCCCCACGACAGAAAATGGACAAACACGCAAAAGCTCTCTTCCAGGCCTGTCGTTCAAAAGCCGGCCCACGCGCTACTTGGAATACAACTCAACGATCAGGTTTTCCTGAATGGGTATGGTTATGTTTTCCCGGCTAGGAAGGGCCTTTAGGGTCCCCTTGAAAGTCTCCTTGTCCACTTCTAGCCAGTTTGGGAACCCTCTCCTCACAACTGTTTCCATGGCTTCCAGGATAACGGGCACTTTGCGTTTGTTTTCCCTGACTTCAATGACGTCTCCAACTTTGACCTGGTAAGACGGGATGTTGACCTTCTTGTCATTCACCAGGAAATGGTTGTGTCTGATGAGCTGTCTTGCCTGATTTCTGGAAGAAGCGAAGCCCATCCGGTATACGGTATTATCCACGCGACACTCGAGCATCGTCAGAAGATTCGACCCCGTGATCCCCTTTTGTTTCTCTGCCAACTCATAGTATCTCCTGAACTGCCTCTCCAGAACGCCATAAAGCCTTTTGACTTTTTGCTTTTCCCTCAGTTGCAGTTGGTAATCTGAGAACTTTCCTCCACGCCCCTGACCATGCATGCCCGGTGGATAAGGCCTCCGTTCAAAGGCGCATTTATCTCCGTAACAGCGGTCACCTTTTAGGAATAACTTCATGTTCTCGCGCCGGCAGAGTCTGCATGAAGCACCGGTATCTCTGGCCAATTTACATCCTCCTCTTTTTTACCCTAGTGATGACTGATTCCCTCGCACGCACCTTTCACGGATAGAGACCTATCAAACGCGCCGCCTTTTCGGAGGCCGGCAGCCATTGTGCGGGATAGGGGTTACATCCCTGATCACGCTCACGGTAAATCCCTCTGCCTGCAGGGCTCTCAGCGCTGCTTCCCGTCCCACACCTGGCCCCTTTACTCTGACCTCGGCCATTCTCATTCCCAGTTCCATGGCCTGCCGGAGCGCGTCTTGGGCTGCCAATTGAGCCGCAAAAGGGGTACTTTTCCTGGATCCCTTAAAACCCATTCTACCTGCGCTTGACGTAGCAACCACATTGCCATTCACATCAGTCACCGTGATAATTGTATTATTAAAGGTCGACTGGATATGGATGATACCTGTTGGAACATTCCCTTTGTCTTTCTTGCCTTTGCTACCCTTAATCGCTTTCTTTACCATCGTGTTTCCTATTCCTCAGTTTTCTTCTTTTTTGTCATGACCGCTCTTCTGGGTCCTTTCCTTGTTCGCGCGTTGGTGTGGGTCCTTTGGCCCCTCGCAGGAAGGCCTTTCCTGTGTCTCAATCCACGGTAAGTGCCCAGGTCCATCAACCGCTTGATGTTCATGGACATTTCCCGTCTGAGATCCCCCTCCACCTTGTGCTTCTCATCGATGATTTTCCGGATGCTGGTGATCTGTCCTTCGGTAAGATCATCAGATTTGGTATCCCAGTTTACCCCTGCTTCGCTCAGTATCTTTTGAGATGTACTCCTGCCTATCCCATAGATGTAGGTCAGGGCTATCTCCATTCTCTTTCCCCTCGGTAAGTCAACTCCTGCTATTCTTGCCAATATCCAACTCCCTTTCTCTGATGCATGTTCACGTCATGGAAACCTGCCAACACCGAACACCTTTTTCCTTTTCTTTGACCGCGACGATCGATGTCCAGTCATCAGCTCCCAAACAACGCCCTTACGGCCTCGATACCGCGAAGAACCCCGTGCTCCCGCACGGGGCTTCTTCTAAGAAAAAGCCGTTTAGCTTGCGGGCCATATTGTTTAAAATCCCCATGGCCATTCATCCCCGCTCTTCCGAGCGGGGCATTGTGGCTTTTTCACGTAGAGGAGGAATCAAATTCTATCCTTGCCTCTGCTTGTGGCGAGGATTGACGCAGATGACTCGAACAATACCCTTTCGTTTAATGATCTTGCATTTATTGCATATTCTTTTGACTGATGCTCGAACTTTCATGATGTGAGATTCCTCATCCGCCCCAAAAAGCCTATTTTCCCCGATAGATGATCCTTCCCCGGCTCAAATCATATGGGGAAAGCTCCACGGAGACCTTATCTCCCACGAGGATTTTAATAAAGTGCATCCTCATTTTCCCAGAAATGTGAGCCAGTACTCGATGGCCATTTTCTAATTCGACCCTGAACATGGCATTAGGCAAAGTTTCCACCACCGTTCCCTCTACTGTAATCGCCTCCTCTTTGGCCACCTCTTATTCCCCGCTCACAATTCGGTCAAGGTCCGTTGCTACCTCACTGTGCTACCCAGTCCCTTTTTCAAGAACCCCTCGTAGTGCCTGGTCAACATGTGGGATTCAATTTGATTGGAGGTATCCAAGGCTACACCCACGACAATCAGAAGCCCGGTACCTCCAAAGTAAAACGGTACATTCATTTGGTAAATCAGAATCTGCGGTAGAACGCAGATGGCTGAGACGTAGATCGCGCCTGCAAAAGTGAGACGAGTCAGCACCCGGTCGATGTACTCAGCCGTATTTTTGCCAGGCCGTATCCCAGGGATAAATCCCCCGTATTTTTTCATGTTGTCCGCCACATCCACAGGGTTGAAATGGACCGCCGTATAAAAGTAGCAGAAGAAGACGATAAAAACGACATAGATAAGATTGTAAACCACATTTCCAGGGGAGAGCAAATTCACAGCGGTCTGAAGCCAGGGGAACTCCTTCACGTTCAGAAAACTTGCGATGGTGGCAGGGAACATTATGATAGAGGAGGCGAAAATGGGGGGGATCACCCCCGAAGTGTTAATCTTGAGGGGAAGATGCGTGCTCTGCCCCCCATACATCCTTCGCCCTACAATCCTCTTTGCATATTGAACCGATATCCTTCTTTGCGCACGTTCCACAAACACGATGATGCCAACGATAGCGATCATAAGGGCAACAACCAAAGCCATAAAGAAAGGAGAGAGCTCACCCGTGGACATCAATCGGAGTGTGCTACCCACACCGAGGGGAAACCGGGCTACAATACCCGCGAAAATGATGAGGGATATTCCGTTTCCAATACCCCTTTCCGTGATTTGCTCCCCGAGCCACATCAAAAAGGATGTCCCGGCAGTGAGCGTAATGACTGCAAGGAACCTGAACCCCCAGCCTCCCACGGGAACCACCATGGCCCCGCCAGGACCGCTCATTCTCTCTAACCCGACAGCAATCCCGAAGCCCTGGATCATGCTAAGGATAACGGTTCCATAGCGCGTGTATTGGATAATTTTCTGGCGCCCCTGCTCCCCCTCTTTCTTCAGTTTTTCCAGGTAAGGCATCACCACCGTGAGTAGTTCCAGGATAATGGAGGCGCTGATATAAGGCATGATCCCAAGCGCCATGACCGACATCTGTCTCAACGCACCCCCAGAGAACATGTCAATGAGCCCGAAGAGCGTCCCCTGCCTCTCGTTGAAAAAAGCAGCCAGAGCTGACCCGTTGATGCCGGGCGTCGGAATGTGACATCCAAGGCGGTACACAGCGAGCATGAAGAGCGTGAAAAGGATTCTCTTTTTCAGCTCAGGGATCTTCGGTATGTTTTGAAATCCGCCAATCATAGAATTTCCACTTTGCCGCCAGCAGCCTCAATTTTCGATTTGGCCGTCTTGCTCACGCGATTGGCTTTAAGTACCAGCGGGTATGTAATCTCGCCTTCTCCGAGCACCTTCACGCCGTCTTGGATTTTTTTGACCAATCCCGCTTCTCTCAAGGCCTCGATGTCGATGGCGTCCCTCTGGCCAAGCCGGCTCAGGTCTTTCAGGTTTACTACCGCGTAGCTTTTCTTGAAGATATTGGTGAAGCCTCGCTTCGGGAGCCGCCGCGTAAAAGGCATCTGGCCACCCTCAAAGCCAGGGGCAATGCTGCCACCAGAACGAGCCTTCTGGCCCTTATGTCCACGGCACGATGTCTTACCGTGCCCGGACCCGGGGCCTCTCCCAACCCTTTTCCTTTTCTTGGTCGAACCCTCAGGGGGTGACAAATCTTGAACTCTCATCGCTCTTCCCTATAACAAAAGTACTAAGCTTCCACCTTGACCATGAAGGCCACCTTATCGATCATGCCTCTGATGGCGGGCGTGTTCTTGAGAATCACTGTCTTATGGAGTTTCGTTAAACCCAGACCAATGAGGGTCTCACGGATCTTTTTGTTCCGCCCGATGCCACTCTTTACAAGAGTCACTTTCAGCGTCTCTGCCATCTGAGAAACCTTCCCGAAAGAACTACTGTTTCACTTCTTCCAGAGTTTTGCCTCTGCGCCGCGCAATTACTTCTGGATGCTTCAATGACTCCAACCCACGCAGGGTTGCCCGGACCAGATTGTGGGGGTTATGCGAACCAAGGCATTTCGTGAGAATATTTTGGACTCCCACCGCTTCCAGCACTGCTCTCACCGCGCCACCCGCAATCACACCCGTTCCAGGGCCTGCCGGTTTGAGCAGAACACTTCCAGCACCCCATTTGCCTATCACCTCATGAGGTATGGTTTGGTCCATCACCGGGACCTTTTTCATCGTCTTTCGCGCTTTTTCAACGCCTTTTCTTATGGCTTCAGGAACTTCGTTCGCCTTACCGAGCCCATGGCCGACCATGCCCTTGCCGTCACCCACGACCACAATAGCGCTGAAACTGAAGCGCCTGCCACCCTTCACCACTTTGGCCACGCGGTTGATGTGAACCACTTTCTCTATAAGTTGTAATTCTTCGTCTTCGGTGTACAATTTTCCTCTCCCTCACTGATGTCGATTGCAAAGATGAAGATCAGGCTGCCTCAGAATTCAAGGCCGCTTTGTCGCGCAGCCGCGGCAAGAGCCTTGATTCGTCCATGATAGAGGAAACCGTTCCTATCGAAAATGACTCTCTTGATCCCTTTTTCCAAAGCCCTTTTGGCAATAAAGCCACCGATCAGGGTAGCTCCATCCTTGTTGCCTCCTTTGCCCTGGAGTTGGGGCTTGATATCCTTCGAAAGGGAAGATGCCTCCACCAAGGTCCGCGCAGTCGAATCGTCAATGATCTGTGCATAAATGTGTTTGGCGCTCTTGAACACAGTTAGCCTCGGTTTATCAGTCGTCCCCTTGAGTCGCCTTCTCACCCTCTTTTTTCTTCTCAGCCTTGCCTCTACCCTGCTCGATAACTTCATAGGATCAACCTTGTGTTTCCCTGTCTCCTAGGACTGTTATTTGGCCCCTGTTTTACCAGCCTTCCGTCTGATGACTTCATCCGCGTACTTAATGCCCTTCCCTTTGTAGGGTTCAGGTTTCCGAAAACCGCGGATCTTCGCAGCCGTCTTGCCGAGCAACTCCTTATCGACTCCCCTGAGGGTGATCTTGGTTTTGTCTACCTTGGCATCAATACCCGCGGGCAGTTCGTAGCTGATGGGATGGGAGTAGCCCAAATGAAAGGTGGCGACCCTTCCAGCCACTTCAGCCCGGTATCCCACCCCAACGATTTCAAGGGCCTTCTCAAAACCTTTGCTTACTCCCGTCACCATATTCGCAATCAGCGCCCTGTAAAGGCCGTGAAGAGCGCCTGAATTCTTGTTCGAGCCAGTGACAGAGACAACGACCTGACCGTCGCCGACGCTTACTTTGATAGCGGGGTGGACCTTCCTCTCAAGCCGACCATTCGGCCCTGCGACACTCAAGATGTTATCTTCCCATTCCACCTTAACATTTGCTGGTATCGGAATAGGCCGCTTGCCTATACGCGACATGGTCATCCTCCACTCACGTTCATGGTTCACCTGTCTTGGTGAGAACAAAAGGAACCTACCAGATGGCGCAAAGGATTTCGCCTCCCACTTTCATCTTTCTGGCCTGCTTGTCCGTCATCACCCCCTTGGATGTGGACAGGATATTGATTCCGAAACCGTTCTGCACCAATGGGATCTTATCGTTCTTAGCATAGACCCGACAGCTCGGCTTACTCACCCTCTTTAGGCCACCAATGATAGGCTCCCCATTTTCATCGTATCTCAAAAAAATCTTGATGATTCCATGCCCTTTATCTGATGTGACCTTATAGTTCTTAACAAAGCCTTCGGACTTCAAGATCTTGGCTATATTGATTCTTAACCGCGAACTGGGGACATCCACTGTGTCATGGGAGCCCATAATACCGTTCCTGATCTTCGTCAACATATCGGCCACAGGATCGCTCATGCTCATTGAATTACTCCTTGAACGCCTCTGAACCTCAGAGTCTTATTACCAACTGGACTTGACCACACCCGGGATTTCTCCTCTGAGAGCCATATTTCGAAAGCAAATTCGGCAAAGCCCGAACTTCCTGAGGTAGGCTCTCGGCCTTCCACAGATAGGGCAGCGATTGTACTTGCGCGTCGAGAACTTCGGCCTTCTTTTCGCTTTAGCAATAAGGGATTTTTTTGCCAAGTTAACCTCCCTGTCACCTTCTAAAAGGCATCCCCATCAACTTCAAGAGAAAATGCCCTTCCTCATCCGTCTTTGCGGTAGTCACGATGGAGATGTTGAAGCCTTTCACTTTTTCCACCGTATCGTATTCGATTTCAGGAAACACGATCTGCTCTTTTATGCCGAGGGTGCAGTTGCCACGTCCGTCGAAGACCTTCCCAGAAACTCCTCGGAAATCCCTAACCCTGGGCAAAGCCACATTGAAGAGCTTGTCGAGAAAATCGTACATTCTGAAACGCCGCAGGGTCACCACACACCCAATGGACATCCCTTCGCGAAGTTTGAATCCTGCTATAGACTTCTTCGCCCTGGTGACAACGGCCTTCTGCCCGGCGATTCGAGTCAACTCTTCGACGCCTTTCTCCAGCACCTTGACGTTGTAAATGGCCTCGCCGAGCCCCATGTTCAGCACCACTTTTTCCAGCTTTGGGACCGCCATGATACTCTTGTACCTGAACTGCTTGATCATGGCAGGGACGATTTCTTTCTCATATTTCTCTTTCAGCCGAGACAATGCCAACTCCTTGTCGTCTTAGAATGCCAGTTTATGTTCCTCCCGAGGAGGTGCGCAAGATGTCGACGCCACCAGCCCACGGTCCTGCCGGGTCAATCCACCAACTCTCCGCACTTCTTACAGACCCGAACCTTGGATCCATCCTCTAGTGTGCGTTTCTCGATTCGTGTCGGTTCAGCACATTTCCCACAGACCAGCATGAGGTTGGAGATATGGAGGGGTGCTTCCTTCTCGATAATGCCCCCTTGTGCACTCTTCCCTCCCGGCCGCGCATGCCTTTTCACCATGTTGACTTTTTCCACAACAGCACGGGCCTTTTCCGAATCGACCTTTAAGATCGTGCCGATTTTGCCCTTCTCTTTTCCGGAAATGACAATCACTTTATCGTTCTTCTTGATCAGAGGATGTTTTCTCTGCACTTATCCACTCCCCCACCAGGTCGTCCTTACAGTACCTCAGGAGCCAGAGAGATGATCTTCATGAAGTTCCTAGCCCTGAGTTCCCTTGCCACCGGACCAAAGATACGCGTACCGATGGGTTCATTCTGCTGTGTGATCAACACAGCGGAATTGTCGTCAAACTTGATATAGGATCCGTCCACTCTACGTATCTCTTTAACGGTTCTCACGATGACGGCTTTCATGACATCGCCCTTTTTCACCTTGGAATTGGGCATAGCCTCTCTTACCGAAACGACCACCACATCTCCCACAGTGGCATACCTCCGCCGTGTACCACCGAGAACCTTGATACACATCAGCCTTTTTGCACCTGAATTGTCCGCTGCCTTGAGTTCAGTTTCTGTCTGTATCATGTCACTGCTCCAGTGAATCGACGCTCTCTTTCTCTACCTCTTTTTCGGTGCCTTTCGCGATAACCCCCAGAACTTGCCATCTCTTGGTTCTGCTGATAGGCCTGGATTCAACAATCCTCACCTTGTCTCCCACACCACAGCCATTTTGGGGATCATGGGCCTTGTAGATCTTGTAACTCCTACTGTATTTATTATAAGCCCTGTGCTTTTTGAGCCGGTCGACAGAGACCACGGCGGTTTTGTCCATATTATGGGAAATGACCACACCAATCATTTTTTTCCGAACGCCCCGTTCTTTCATCGTACCCTCTTTGAGCTCATTTGAGCTTATCCCTTGGATATCTCCATTTCTTTCAGGACAGTCTTGACCCGGGCCAAGTCCCTCTTGATTTTCACAACCCCTGCCGTATTCGCAACCTGCCCCGCCGCTCTCTGCAGCCTCAGGTTGAATATCTCCTGGCTCAGATCCTTCTCTTTCTGCTTCAACTCTCCCAAGCTTAGATCTCGCAGCTCTTTTGCCTTCACGCCTGTACTCCCCTGGTTACAAATCTCGTTCCAAAGGGCAGTTTGTGTCCAGCAAGTCGGAATGCTTCTGCGGCGATACTTTGCCCCACGCCCTGCAATTCGTAAAGTATCCTACCCGGTTTCACTACAGCCACCCAGCCTTCCGGAGCCCCTTTCCCCTTTCCCATCCTGGTTTCAGCGGGTTTCTTTGTAATGGGTTTGTCAGGAAAAATGCGAATCCAGATTTTCCCACCCCTTTTGACATGCCGTGTGATGGCCACTCTGGCCGCCTCGATCTGCTGGGCGGTCATGAAACCACATGCAGTGGCTTGCAACCCGTAGTCACCAAATTCAAGGGCAGCTCCCTTGCTGATTTCCTTTCCTCTCATTCGACCTTTCTGCTTCTTACGGTACTTGACTTTCTTCGGGCTCAGCATAGCGCATCCTAACCTTTTTTATCGGGTAAAATCTCCCCTTTGAATATCGCCACTTTCACGCCAATGGTGCCATACGTTGTGAAAGCTTCCGCAAACCCATAATCGATGTCCGCCCTGATCGTCTGGAAAGGCACTCTTCCTCGCCTGTACCATTCCCGGCGGGCCATTTCTGCACCACCCAGACGTCCGCTGCAGGCGATCTTGATCCCCAGGGCACCGAAACGAAGGGCTGAACTCACGCTCTTTTTCATCGCCCTACGGAAAGAGACGCGGCGCACCAATTGTAGAGCCACGTTCTCTGCCACAAGCTGGGCGTCGACTTCGGGTTTCCTGATCTCCTGGATGTCGATGATGATCTCCCGGCGGACCCTTTTCTCCAGATCCTTTTTCAGATTCTCGATTTCCGAGCCTTTTTTCCCGATGACCAGTCCGGGTCTGGCTGTGTGGATTTTGATTCTTGCCTTGTTGGCAGCCCGTTCGATTTCCACTCTCGACACCCCTGCCTGGACAAGTCTCCTTTTCAAATACTCCCTGATCTGATGGTCTTCCAAGACAAACTCACTGTATTCCTTGGTTGCAAACCATCTCGAATCCCAAGTCTTGTTAATGCCCAACCTAAAACCGATTGGATTTACTTTTTGTCCCAAGAATCACCTCCCTGAGTAACAGTCCCCCTTGGCAGAACGAACCTCGTATGAAAGTTTCAAATTTCATCCAAAATGACAGTCAAGTGACTCATTCGTTTCCTTATTCTTGTCGCACGCCCCATTGCTCGCGGACGAAATCGCTTCAACGTGGGGCCGCCATCAGCAAAGATCTTTTTGATGAAGAGAGTATCCACATCGATCTCCTTGTTTGCCTCAGCGTTGGCCACTGCCGAGTCGACCAATTTTTTCAACAACCGAGCCCCCTTTTGAGGAGAAAAAGACAGCCGTCGAAGGGCTTCCTCCACCTTCCTCCCCCGAACTTCGTCCATGATAAGCCTGATCTTTTGGGGCGGGATCCTCACATACCTCGCCGTTGCTTTCACTTCCATCACTTCTGAACCCCTTTCAATCGGGTCTTCTTGTCACCGGCATGGCTGTAAAACGTTCGGGTCGGAGCGAACTCACCCAGCTTGTGCCCCACCATGTCTTCAGTTACGAAAACGGGAAGGAACTTCTTTCCGTTGTGTACGGCAAAAGTGAGACCAACGAATTCAGGAAGGATGGTGGATCTCCTCGACCAAGTTTTGATAATTTTCCTGCTCTCCGCCTGAATGGCCGCTTCCACCTTCTCAGCGAGATGGGCATCAACGAATGGTCCTTTTTTTACCGATCTTCCCAAAGCTTCCCTCCTGCTCCATAGTTTCGGTGAATCATACGCCTGAGACTACTTGCGTCTCTTGATGATGAGCCGGTCACTCGCCTTCCTCATCCGTGTCTTGTACCCTTTGGTTGGAACTCCCCAGGGCGTCACCGGATGACGGCCACCTGAGGTCTTCCCTTCACCTCCCCCATGGGGATGGTCCACAGGGTTCATGGCCACACCCCTCACGTGAGGTCTTTTCCCACGCCATCGAGTTCTGCCCGCCTTGCCGATGCGGATATTCTCGTATTCAATGTTCCCCACTTGCCCTATGGTGGCTTTGCAATCCAGCCGCACCATCCGCACTTCGCCCGAGGGCAGCTTAAGCTGTGCGTACTTGCCCTCTTTTGCCATGAGCTGCGCATAACTCCCTGCACCTCTTGCAAGCTGGCCACCATGCCCCAGATTGAGTTCGATGTTATGAACAAAGGTACCCAGAGGGATTTCTTTCAAAGGGAGGGCATTGCCAGTCCTTATCTCGGCCCTGGGACCGGAGACAAGACCATCTCCGACACGGAGGCCTTGAGGAGCCAGAATATATCTTTTTTCTCCGTCCACGTAATGCAGCAACGCTACATGAGCTGAGCGGTTTGGATCATATTCAATGGTTGCCACACGGGCTGGAACACCATCCTTGTCCCGCCTGAAATCGATGATCCTGTACATCCGCTTATGGCCTCCACCTCTGTGCCACGCGGTCACCCTTCCAAGGGCATTCCTCCCGCCACTCTTCTTTAGGGGCACCAGGAGATTCTTTTCAGGAGCGCTCCGGGTGATTTCTTCCCTGGTGGAGTAGGTCATGAATCTTCTTCCCGGCGAGGTAGGTTTGTAACGCTTGATGGCCATCCCTTTCTCCGTTTCCCTTCCGACTCCCCTGGCTTAGGGCCTTCCTGAGAATCACACACCCTCGAAGAACTCAATCGTCTTACCGGGAGCCAGTTTGACAATCGCTTTCTTCCAGTCACACTTAGTACCCAAGTTTCTGCCGACCCGGCGTTTCTTGCCCGTCATGTTCATGGTTTTCACTTCCAGAACCTTCGCCTTGAAAAGCTGCTCGACGGCCTGCCGGATTTCCACTTTATTCGCTCTTCGATCTACTCTCAGGGAGATCTGATTATAACTCTCTTTCTGGCGAGTACCTTTCTCCGTAATGAGGGGCTTTTTGATGACCTGATAGATATCCATTAGGAAAGCAATGCCTCCTCTATTTTGGGAATCGTCGACTGCACCAGAAATAGGTGCTCATGATTGAGAACGTCGTATACATTGAGGCCCTCACACCTCGTCACTTTCACCCAGGGAACATTCATAGACGACTTTTCAAGGGTCTCATTCTTCTCCGCAGTGACAATGAGAGCCTTACTGACGTCAAAAGTCCTCATGACCTGGACGAAGTCCCTGGTTTTTATCTTGGGCAGGTTGAAATCGCTCAGGACCAGGAGTCGCTCATTTTGAAACTTGTCGCTCAAAGCCATGCGTAAAGCAAGCTTGCCCAGCTTCTTCGGGATTTTGCTGGTGTATTTCCGGGGCTTGGGCCCAAAACTGACGCCTCCACCCCTCCTCGTGGGTGATCCTGCGTCGCCCGCCCTTGCTCTTCCAGTCCCTTTCTGCCGCCAGAGCTTCTTGCCGGACCGGTTCACTTCAGATCGCCCTTTTGTGGAAGCAGTACCAGCTCTGCGATTCGCCAGCTGACTCACCACGACCTGATGAAGGACATGCTTTTTGACCGGCACCTGAAAGACCTTCTCGTTCAGTTCAGCCTGGGAGGTCTTTTCTCTCTGAAGATTATAGACATCGATGACCGTCATTGAACCAGCCCCTATTCTCAATGCCTTTCACGAAACCGCGCTGATTCCGGACCCATCCGGTTTCGTCATTCCATTTTGCAGATTTCTACCACGCTGTTCGGACTTCCTGGAACGGCTCCTTTGAGGGCGATCACGTCGGTTTCAGGTCTCACGTCCAAGACCTTCAACCTCCGGATGGTGGTTCTCGCATATCCCATCCGGCCAGGGAGCCTCTTGTTC
This sequence comes from Deltaproteobacteria bacterium, assembly GCA_024641835.1. GTDB lineage: Bacteria > Desulfobacterota > DSM-4660 > Desulfatiglandales > HGW-15 > JAHECH01. The sequence goes on along the minus strand of JAHECH010000010.1, from coordinate 981 downwards.
TTCCAAACTCTTCCGGGGTCTGTGTTAGATCCTATGGAACCGGGCACCCTGTGGGAGCGGCAGCCATGGGTATCATTGCCGCCCGAAAATCCCCATCGCTTTACCACGCCCGCAAAGCCCCTCCCTTTGCTTCTGCCAGTCACGGAGACCAAATCGCCGATGCTGAAGATGTCCACTCGGATTTCCTGCCCCAGCTCAAATTGATCAGCCTTTTCCACCTTGATCTCTTTCAGGTGTTTGAAGAACCTGTTGCCCGCATTCTTGAAGTGGCCGGCCAGAGGCTTATTGACTCGGTTTTCTTTCTGGTCCTCGAATCCCACTTGGATCGCTTCATAGCCATCCTTTTCCATGGTTTTCTTCTGAATCACGACGCAGGGCCCCGCTTTCACCAGGGTGACCGGAACGCTCTTGCCTTCCTCCAGGAAATAGCGCGTCATCCCTACCTTTTTTCCAAGAATTTTGTTCACCATACGAGCCCGGCTCCTCTTTCCTTAGAGTTTGATCTCCACATCCACCCCTGCTGCCAGGTCCAGTTTCATGAGGGCATCTACCGTCTGTTGGGTTGGTTCCAGGATATCCAGGAGTCGCTTGTGGGTCCGGATCTCAAACTGTTCCCTTGATTTCTTGTCCACATGAGGAGACCTCAAGACGCAATACTTGTTGATGATCGTGGGAAGCGGGATGGGTCCGGCAACTTTGGCTCCCGTCTCTCGCGCCGTTTCCACGATCTCCATAGCCGACTGGTCCAGGAGCTTGTGGTCGTAAGCTTTGAGCCTGATTCGTATCTTTTGATTGGTGATCAACTTATTCATTCTCTTCGCTTCCTCCAGAGCTTCAAAATCCCGCGATTTAGTTTCATCCTAAGATTTCGCTGATGACACCGGCCCCTACCGTCCTCCCGCCTTCCCGAATCGCAAACCTCAACTCCTTCTCCATCGCTATCGGCGTAATCAAATTCACCTCCAACGATATGTTGTCCCC
>JAHECH010000420.1 GCA_024641835.1 Deltaproteobacteria bacterium | reverse complement strand
GAGAGCTAGCCAGAGGGGCCAGTTCATCTCCAGGAATCCGACCAGGGCAAGCCCTGCCAGAAGGCTCATGTTTCCCTGAGCCATGTTGAAGACCTCGGATGCCTTGAAGATGAGAGCGAAACCCAAAGCCACCAGGGAATACATGATTCCCACCAACAACCCGGTTACCAGAACCTCCAAGAAGAAGGTCATAGAAGCACTCCTTATTCTTTACCTTCCACTCCCGTGCCCAGGTAGGCCTGGACGACCTTTGGATTGTTCTTCACCTCATCGGGTGTGCCTTCCGCGATCTTGTGCCCGAAGTCGAGGACAACGATGCGGTCGCAGATATCCATGACCACGCCCATGTCGTGCTCGATAAGAACGATGGTGTAGCCGAGCTCCTGGTTGGCATCCAGGATGAAGCGGGCGATATCCTCCTTCTCTTCCAGGTTCATGCCGGCCATGGGTTCGTCCAGCAGGAGGAGCTTCGGCTCCGCAGCAAGCGCCCTTGCCAGCTCCACCCGCTTTTGCAGTCCGTAGGGCAGCATGGAGGTGGGGGTCTTTCGTATGTTCTCGATCTCCAGGAAGTCGATGATCTGCTCCACGACTTCCCTGTGCCTGATTTCTTCCTTCTGGCTGAGGCCCCAGTAGCAGGCCTGGGAAAAGAAGCTCGATCGCATCTTTATGGTCCTGCCCATCATGATGTTCTGGAGAGCCGTCATGCCTTTGAACAAGGCCAGGTTCTGGAAGGTCCTGGCAATCCCCTGGGCTGCGATCAGATTGGGACGGGTCTTCCTGCGCCGCTCCTTCCCCTCGAAAATGACTCGACCCTCGGTGGGGGTGTAGAAGCCGTTGATGATATTGAGCATGGTGGTCTTTCCGGCGCCGTTCGGCCCGATAATGGCCATGAGCTCACCCGGATAGATCTGCAGGCTCACGTTGTCCAGAGCCTTCAGCCCACCGAAGGTGATGCTGATGTTTTCAGCACGGAGAATGGGTTCTCCCTTACCACTCATAGGTTAATTGCTCCGTCTGCTAGAAGGTCTCGGCGTCGCGGATTCTGAGGGTTGCCTTCATGGATACCATACGGCCGTCCTCATAGGTGAACTGGGCCTCCATATCCACGCTTTCGGCTCTCGAGTAAAGCGCCTCAATGAGGCTCTTGTACTTCTCCGCGACAAATCCCCTTCTGACCTTCCTCGTTCGGGTGATCTCACCGTCATCCGGGTCCAGCTCCTTGTGGAGCAGGAGGAAGCGTCTGATCTGGGCTCCCTTGAGCTTTTCGTCCCTGCTCAAGCTCTGGTTGACGCGGAGAATCTCATTGTAGATGAGGTCGTACACCTCGGGCTTCTGCGCAAGGTCTGTATAGCTGGTATACCCGATGTGCCTCCTTTCCGCCCAATTGCCGACCGCCCCGTAATCTATGTCGATAAAAGCCGACACATAGTCGCGGTCGCTTCCATGCGCCACAGCCTCCTTGATATAAGGGCAGAATTTCAGTTTATTCTCGATGTATTTGGGGGCGAAGAGCGTGCCGTCCTTCAGCTTGCTCACGTCCTTGGCGCGGTCCACGATCTTGAGATGCCCTCTTTCCGTCAGGTACCCCGCATCACCCGAGTGGACCCAGCCGTCCTCCAAAGTATCTTGAGTGGCATCGGGATTCTTGTAGTAACCGGTGAAGTTTCCAGGACTCCAGTAAGCCACTTCGCCCTTGCCGGTGATCCTGATCTTCACGCCGATGCAGGGCGGGCCGACGGTCTCCGGATCGATGTCGCCGGTTTTCTGGATGCTGATGTAGGCTGAGCTCTCGGTCATGCCGTAGAGCTGTTTGAGGTTGACGCCCAATGACCTGAAAAATTCGAAGATCTCCGGGCCAATGGCCTCTCCTGCTGTGTAGGCGAGCCGCAGACGCCGCATCCCCAGGTTGTCCAACAAAGGGTCATACACGAGGTATTTCCCCAGGCCGTACAGGAACTTCATCCCTGCAGGGACCCGTTGCTTGTTCATCGTCATTTTTTCAACCCTGTTGGCCACATCCAGGAAAAAGCGGAACATTTTCTGTTTGATCCACGCCGCATCCTCCATCTTGATCATGACCTGCGTGAGGATGTTCTCCCAGATGCGGGGGGGTGCGAAGATGTGAGTGGGTCCGATCTCCTTCTGGTCGTGCAACACGGTTGAAGTGCTTTCAGGGCAATTGATGGTGAACCCGGCGCATATGGCCTGCCCATAGGAGAAGATGTGGTCTCCGATCCAGGCCATGGGCAGGTAGGCCATGATCTCTTCGTTGTGTGTCAACTGATCCCACTCGATGAAACCTACGGATGCGTCGATGATCGCCCGGTAGGTCAGCATAACCCCCTTGGGGTTCCCGGTTGTTCCCGAGGTATAGGCGATGATGGAAAGGTCGTCCGGCCTGCCTTTATTGATTTCATCTATGAAGTAGGTGGGGTGGTCTCTTTCGAACTGACGACCCAATTCTTGCACGCGGGCAAAGGCCATGAGCCATGGATAGCTGTAACTTGTCATTCCCCGAGGGTCTTCATACAAGATGTATTCAAGGCGGGGTATGTCCACCTTGAGGGCCATCAGCTTATCGGACTGCTCCTGGTCCTCAGCGATCGCAAACCGGGATTCTGAATGTTCAAGGATATAGTGCAGTTCCTTTTCAATGGCATCCTGGTACAGGGGCACCGGAACCCCTCCGAGGCACTGGCAGGCGGCCACAGCCCAATAAAGCTGCGGCCGATTGTCACCGACCACCGCCATCTTGTCGCCTCTTCGAAAGCCCAGGGACCCCAGGCCCAGGGCGAAATACTTGACCTGTTCAAGGTAGTCCTGCCATGAGTAGGATTGCCAGATGCCGTAGTCCTTTTCCCTTATGGCAGCCTTGGTAGGCGGGAATGTCCTGGCGTTATGAAGCAATACATGGGGAATCGTCTTGGGTACTTGAGTGAAGTCGATCATGATCCGAAACTCCGTCCCCTGATCCAGGCCTCTTCTCTGCAGAGAAAAAAGAAAGTAGATGAGGCGCGCCGGAAGCACATAGGTGGAGGGGAAACGGTCATTTGAATCCTGATCTTTGCAAAATTCCGGGATCTGTTACCCGGATAACAAGCTATAAGACACGGCCTATTCGATATGGTCGCTGTCGGAGCTCAGCAAAGGAATGAGGCGCATTTCGGCACGCTTATACAAAAACAAGATCCAGGACGAAAGAAATCATGATCGATTGTATTCGGGCTGAAGCGCCTTTGCAGGAAGACCGCCTGTTCTTTCCTACGCTTTGTATTTTTTTCATCTGGAGAAGTCAAGGAATTTCTCGGCATTGTCTATGAGGATGTGGGGGGAAGTTAGAGAGGGATCGCTCATCTCAAATCACCTCTTCTATCAAAAATTCATGAACATCAAAAAGACAAGATTTTCACCCTCAATTCCTCTTGATACCCCTGCAGATAATATCCACGGCAAGTGCCATGGTGAGCGTCAAAAAATCCCATTGCGGATCAAATCCCTTTCTCTCTCTTCTATACCCATTCAGGCGAGCTGGCGAAGGAATGAACTGAACCGATACTTTATATTTCGAGGTTCATCTGCATGTCAATAGAAAAACCCAGTATGGGTTCAGGATGGAATAGGTTTGACAAAATAGCTTCATCCTCCAATAGAAATTCCCTGCACCTGATCAAACGAGACGAAAGAATGCATGAAGTTGCCATAGCAAGGGTGAACCTAAATTCCCTCCAGTCTGAGGTGGAGAAGCTTCTGGGTCTTATCGGATACAAGCCTGCCAGAAGGAAAATCCTCCTCAAACCCAATATTGTGGTGGCATCCCGGCCCGAAGAAGCGGACATGACTCACCCTAAGGTCGTTGAGGGCCTTGTTCGGTATTTCCAGAAAAGGGATTGCGAGACCGTGGTTGCAGAAGGGACCGGTATCTTCAGTACGGAAAAGGAGTTCGAAAGATTGCTCAAAACCACGGGTTATGATTCCATCAGGGACGGGCTCGGGATCCCGGTCATCAACCTCGAACAGGTGGAGCGGGAAAGGGTCCCGTGGAAATACGGGACCATACCCCTGCCCCGTATGCTCAGGGATTATGAATACGTAAACGTGCCGACGATGAAGACCCATCTTCAGTCGATCGTCAGTCTGGGAGTCAAAAACCAGAAGGGTCTCATCCCCATGAAGACCAAGAAAATGTTCCACAAGAAGGCCCTCCATGGAATGCTTCACTTTTTAGGCATAACGTATGGATAATAGCTCTGGGCCACATCCAAGCGCCCCAACTGGCCCCCGCCCAGCCACAGCTGGATAATCTTGCTGTCACGCAGGTATTTTTCCACGTGGTAGTCGCGGGCATATCCGTAGGACCCCATCAATTCCATGGCGCGGTTGCAGACCATTTCGGTCACGTCGCAGGCGTAGACCTTGGCCGCGCTGGCACGGCCCATGAGGAAATCGTCGCCCGGATTACCAAAGATCTTACGGTCGTTGAACATGGCGGCCACATGCAGGTAGAAGGCACGGGCGGACTCAATGCCGATGGCCATGTCGGCAATCATGGCTGCCTGAAGGGAATGGTTCCGTACCGGTTTGCCCCCATAGGCCCGGGTGTCCGTGTAGTCCGTCGCGATCTCGAGGACGGCCTGAGCGTTTCCAAGGGTCATGGGGGCGCTGGTCAGGCGGCCCCAGCTCACGTTGTTCCGGAAGAGCTGCCAGTCGAGCCCTGGGCCGGCCGCCCGGTAAGTTTTGGGGACCCGGACGTTATCAAAGTAGATGGCCGTATTGACGTCGGTAACCCGCATCCCCATCTTCTGCTCCGGCTTCCCGAAGGTGAGGCCCGCGGTGCCTTTTTGGACGTAG